>JABHIW010000103.1 GCA_018670825.1 Candidatus Scalindua sp.
CTTTAAGAATCTCACGTACAATTTCGGTTGAAATGCCGTCTATCTTTCCGGCCTCAGTATAATTGTATGGTGGAAACTCTTCCGTCAGAATCCTGAAAGTTGTATGGTATTCATCCGGAGATTTTTCGACTGACTGTGCAGTCTCTATAACCGTTCCTTTTTCATCAGTAGTACCAAAGCACCCTCCTGCAAAGGAGGCAATGATAATTAGGAATAGAAATAAGAATTGAATGCGATAATTTTTTAATAGAAATTTCATATGATTAAATGATCGTGATTTGTATCTCTTTCTGCCGTCTAACGGAAATATAATAAAAATATTCAAGGCCTACAAATGACCATCTCTAAATTGATATATAAACACTTGTAAAGAGCAGACCGCATATCGGTGTTTTAATACAATTCTCAGGATTTTGCAATACAATAAATATATCATTTTGGTTCAGATTTAAAGCCGGTAGCTATTGTGCAGTAAACACCGAATTAAAGAAAACAGTCCATCTCCCAATTAGTTGAAGAAAATTAAAAGTAACAAGAGGTATAGACTAAGATAAAAGTTGCATACATATGACTTTTAAAGTAGCATGCAAATTTATTTTAACAATGCATATTGAAGTCGCGTTCTTCATTATGAGCACGCCATGACTAGTTTATACAAGTTTGCTGCATCATATATTCTTGCCATCGTATGTCTTCTTTTTACAACAACTTCCAATGCCGAAGATTTGTTTCATTCGTTAAAGAAAGCAGGTTACGGAAAATTGACCGGTCAGGTACAACATCTTTCTATGGGAAGGACCCGCGGAGGGTTTGACGGATTTGGGTCTGCATTAGGAAGAGATGCCCACTCCGGTACAATAGCTTTCACCGGTAATTATCTGAGCCCTGAATTTCAGAATTTCACGCTCGGTCTTCAATATGTACATGCCATAGAGCTCTACTCGCGAGGAGGTTTTGAAGGAGACAGTAATCAGGCCCACAATCTCTCAAACAGCGATTTTTCTCTATTAAACAACGCTTTTATCAGTTATGACTTTAAACGTTTCGGCATTAAAGATACTAAGATAACAATTGGCCGGCAGAGTTTAGATCTAAATTTTGTGGCTAATTATAATATCCGTCAGAAAAATCAGGCATTTGAAGCTATAGTATTTGAAACCAAAGCCATAGATAAACTGGCCATTACTATGGGACATTTAGAAAAATTCAGCAGTTGGACATCACGATACAACGTACATGAAGGCAGTACTTCCAACCATTTCATCTCGATTGAAAATGTAGAAGAAGTTCCCTATTCAACAAATGGTTTCAAGTTTATAGAAACTGAATTTTCCGGTATTCCCAATACTGTTTTGACTGTATATGACTATTTTGGACACGATCTATATAATACCATTGGTAGTAAGATAGATTATACGATCAACCCGAACTCTGAGTTGAAATTCATACCCAGATTTCATTATATAAAGCAGTGGGATGTTGGCAGATTCAAGAAAAGGACCGGAACCGTCGTAAAAGCGAATGCATTTCAAACCGGCTTGAAGATGACATTTAAAGGTTTCAGCGTCGAGCCTGGAATCTTTAAAGTAATGGGACATGATCCGCAAAACAACCTGCAGGTTCCCTTTTTCGGCAGGTACATTATCAATGAGCCACTCTTTGAAATCGATCTGGGTTTTACTGGAGGAAGTTTGTCTTATTTTCTTGAAAGCTCATATGGCTGGGGAAAGAACAGTTTGTATTTCTTATGTCTTCATACCGAACAGAGTACAGATCTCCCCCGGGATGGATACAGCAGGGAATTTAACTTGATTTACTCTCGTGACATCACAGAAAGTGCTTACTTTAAGATAAAGCTTGGTAATGTTGAGTACCACAATCACGATACAATTGAAGATGGATTTTTAAACGAGTATCGTCTCTTCCTTGGCTACCGGTTCTGAAAACAATCACAACCTGATAAAAAAACCGGCATTATCAAGATTATTGTAAACACTGATACATGTACCTAAGAACTGAATTGCATATTATTCATTTCTATATGTTTCTATGATCCTGGTAAAGAACCGCAGTAAAATAACTCTAGATTCCACAGAACATGCGTGAAGAAAAACAAAAAGCATAGGAGAAGTTGTAAAAAGCGGAGCTAAGAGGCGAGTAACAAGAAATTGAATACCTAGTGTTAGAGACGTAATTGAATATTACTGCATTGATTTTGTGGTTTCTTCATTTTGTTCATTTCCCTGATGCACATGTCTGTACAACCTTCTCCGGTATTATCATGGTCATACAGCGCCGATCTGTGGGACACGTCTTGAGCTGGCATGGTGAGCATTCGACATCTTCTCGTATTACCTTACCTGACTCATATTCTGATTCCGTATACCTGGGGTCATTAGGGCTCATCAGTACTACAACAGGCCAGTTAGGGCTACCGCTTAACAAGTCTGTTGTCCCTGGCAAATCCCTCAGTCGTCCAGAGCTTTGCCGACCCGTAAGATGCCCCAGGACTTAACAGGATGAAAGATTTCTTATCGATATCATGTTCTTTTAATAACTCATTTGCTTAATCTTCACACTCTCCGGAAATAAACATTTCCGGTTTTCCGGCTGTTATTTTGCATCCAGTTTAGATTAATTGCTGAAATATTTTCAGCATCCTTGGTGCGTTTGCCTTAAGTGAATAATATTCTATAACCCTCTCTCTCCCAGCCATTCCCATTCTCTTGCGAAGATCAGGATCATTTATCAGGATTTTAAGTTTTTCTATCCACTCTTCCTCTGTGTTTGCCCAGAAACCATGTACACCATCCTCAACAATCTCCCTATTGATTCCTGCGGGGCTGCAGACCACCGGAACTCCCACTGCAAGGCACTGTAATATCTTCAGCCCACATTTCCCATGCGACCATGGATCGTCCATGAGCGGCATCAGACCGATATCAAAACTTTGAATATCTGCAACCTCACCTTTCTCTGTCCATTGCTTTTTCTCTACTACTATGTTCTCACAATCAAAAAAAGTATCACATACTATCTTCAGCCTTAGTCTATCATTTCTTTTGCCGAGAGTTTCAAATATGGGTTTCATTTTTTTCAGATAATGAATGCTTCCATGCGCGCCAATCCACCCCATGGTGATATTGTCTTCCTTCTCAGAATATATTTTTTGAGGATAAAAAGAGATGTCTATGGGAGACGGTATGATTGTAACATTGTGCATATAGGGTGTCGTATTCTTCTGTAAATATTCATTTCCTGCTATAACGTGATCAGAGGCATTAACCATATTTTTAAACATTTTAACCCGTGTTCCTGATTCATGACTGATATACTTTGAATTACGGTACATTATAGAGTCATCAAAATCATAAACAATTTTCTTTGCACTCTTCCTTATGAGTTTAAGCCAGAGAACGGGAAATCTTTTTCGCTGTATAAAAAGTATATCGTATTGGCTTACACTCTTGAATACTTTCAACTTAGCAAAGAATCCTTTCGGAAATTTCTGGACGGTTGCCTGTACTCCATGCTCCTTGAGATAGGGGAGATATTGAAGTACCCTGTATCTGCTTGCCGCCACATCAAGGCCTTGAACTAAGAACAGTATCTTCATGTAATTATGCTACCACGTTGTTATATATTTCTATAATTTCATCGCAATTTTTTTCTGCAGGATATTTTTCGGCTTTTTCCCGTGCGGCACTGGATGCCTTTTGCCTGAATGTATCATCAAAGAAAAAGCTTATCTTTTCTGCCAATGCCCTGTGGTCCTTTGGATCCTCCAAAACAAAGCCATCCTTTCCATCTTCCATTACGCCGCTTGCGCCATCATACATAGTTGTAATCACCGGCAGCCCGCTTGCCAACGCTTCAGTAACCACGAGGGAGCATGAATCGTAAAATGTGGGGTGTACATAAAGATCTGATGCGGCATAATATTTTTCGATCTCACCTACATGCCCTAAGAATATCAGATTCTCCTGACAATCCAGTCTTTTCGACAGTTTACGGTATGGTGCCTCATTGCCTCTTCCTATTATTAAGGCTTTAAAGTCCTTTCCGGACTTTTTAAGTTCTCCCATGGCTTTTAGGAGAGTAAGAAGGCCTTTTAACCTGAAGTTATTACTTATATACAAAATGACAAATTCTCCACCCAGAGAGAGTTTTTTCCTTACAACTGTTCTATATTTTTTTTTGTTATCCGGATTGAACCTTTGGAGGTCGACACCATTATAGACTACGTCTATCTTTTGAGGATCTATTTTATGATATTTGACAATATCGTTCTTGATCATATCGGATATAGCGATAATCCTGGAAACACCGTTACCGGTATACTGTTTCCTATCCAACCATAAGATAAAATTCTGCCTGAAGCTGAAGAAGCCTCTTATACGTTTTGAAATTCTGGCAACAGGGCAATTTATCGATAGGTAATTCTGTTTCAGCCATGCCCTCTCAACTCCACAGTGTGGATTAAAAACATTCATTCCCAGTGCCCTGCCGACAACGTGTACAATATCGAAGTCATCTTCTGCCATTTCCCTCAGGCCGTTTATGACAAATGAAATATCTTTAAGAAATTTAGGAAATCTTATAGAGGGAATTGTATGATAGTGTATCTTGTCGTTGTTACTTTCCCATTTACTGGCATATATATGTACATCATGGCCTCTCTCCGCCAGTTGGTTTGCAAAATTAGCAAGATACCCCTCTCCGCCTCCTTTTGTTGGTAAATACTTGTAGATATTTAAGGCAATTTTCATAGGCCGCACGTATTGTAAGATAATAATGGTGTGATTATGTTCTGAAAATCAGGGTGTTGGTAATTCTTTTGTAAAATGGCAAATAATCATGTGCTTCTTTTTGATATTTCTTTGATTCCTCAAGTTTGCCCAGACGGTAAAGACCTTCAGCCACTTTCATACTGTATCCGGCAATTCTTTTTCTTAATATTTTCTTCTCTTCTCCGTTAAGGTCTGTGAAATTGTTATAAATCTTTTTGTAAACCCCTAAATTCTCTTTATCAAAAAGAAAATCATTTTTAGATGCATTCGCATCATGAACCCTATACTTTGTAAGCCCTTTATCAATAAAACCACATTGGAATTTTTTCGATATTCGCAAGAACATGTCATATTCATCTCCGAGAGAAAATGATTCGTCATATGGGCCAACAGCATCCAGGCATTCTTTTTTCACCATCACCGTTGAAGTCTGAATAAAACTTTTAGAAAGAAGTTCTTTAAAAATCCAACCGCTATACCCTTTCTCTGGTTTTGTTCTCAGTTCTTTGCCATCCCTGAAACTGGTATATTTAGCATAAACCAGACCTACCTGTGGATTTCCGTTAAAACATTCCATTTGTAACTTGAGTTTATCAGGGACCCATAAATCATCGTGATCAAGAAATGCGATAAACTCCGTTTGAGACAAACGTATACCCGTATTCTTGGCACTTGCAATTCCTCCATTTTCTTTGTAATGATATCTTATTTTCTGCATATAAGGAAGAAGCGCATCATGAGTGCCGTCCACGGAACCATCATCAACTACGATAATTTCATAGTCCTTATATGTTTGATTCAGGACAGATTCTATAGTCTCTACGATAAACTTTTCGTTGTTATAGGTATGTATTATTACGCTTACGTTTGGCATCTGACTCTACTCTACCTGTATTTGTAGTTTGGGCTTTTTATTAAGTAACAGAAAAATTAAGAGAAAGTACTTCTTATCGTTCGAACAGTGATTCTTACATTCTTATGTTCTTATGTTCTTATGTTCTTATGTTCTATAGTATCTATCTCTTACGGATGGTGGAACAATGTTTTGCTGGGTTTTTTACGCAAGATTAAGTGATAAAAACAATAATTAGAGCATTATATTTCTGATGATACCCTTTATTCCAGTATTGATGCGGATTAAAATACATGAGTCATATTCTTTTTCTCTATTATAATTTGACAATCAGGTACTCACCGGTAGATCTGATTGTTTCGTAATTCTTCTTCAGGTAATCTATTACACTACTTTCAATCACATCCAGTTTAGTCGTAACGAAATAATCAGCACCCTCTTTTTTTAACGCTTCTATTCCTTCGATTGAACAAGAATTTGCATCCATATTCCATCCTCTTCTATTACAGTAGTACAAAAGTTCCGGACCACCCCATATACAGCATATTACGAGGTCGTTCTCAAACGCTGTTTCATCTACAATATTGCCAGCAACTTGAACAGGGTAATCCTTTTCAAGCCTTTTTGCTTTGTATCTACCGGTAATTTTGTAGTAGCTGATAAGAGGAAGAGCCACGACCATTATGACAAATAGTGCTTGCAAAACAATTTTCTTTATACCTGTTATCTTGTATGCGTTTATTAATTTGAGGGAATTTTTGATTGCATATCCGATATATATAGAAGCTGGCACTATAATTGGTATAGTATAATACGTGTGCCACTCAACCTCTTTCGCCGCTATAAAGAAGTAAACGAGTATTGCTAACAACCAGTAATGAATGTACCTGAACTCTCTCTTCCTAAGTGTAAATATTATGCCTAAAACAAAAAAAACACCCCCGACATAAATCAAGTCCTTTTCAAACACTTCATTAAAGAATACTTTCTTATAGAAAGAGAATCTCATCGCATAGTATATTGAATACTCAAATACATAATATGTGAAACTCAAGGTATTATTTGATATACCGCCTTCAATAGTTTTTAGATAATTAGAATGATTGTACCACAAAAAAGTAAGTAAGATGCTAACGGCAGTAAAAATCCATAATTTCCATTGTTTTAAAACGTTGAGTTTGTATTTTTGTAGACACAGATATAGTAAAGGCAATCCCAAACAAATCGTAGGTATTTTTACAAGAAATGCAAGTGTCGCGAACAATGTCATAAGAGTAAACCGCCACCATCCTTCTTTATCGATCCACTCTGAGAAAAAATAAAGCATCGCTATCGAAAAAAACAACATAGCTGATTCCGGTTGAAAAGCTCTGGAATAAAAGAATATATAAGGATTAAATGTAAAGAAGAGTAACGTTATCAGTCCAGATGTAGTGCCCGCATATTTTTTCGTTAATTTGTATAAGAAAAATGCGCCTCCACAGAAAGCAATTATAGACGCCAATCTTCCCAGGCACTCATGAACACCAAACACTTTGTATAATAAAGCAACCATAAATGGGTATAAATTGAATTCTGCTCCTCCTATGTAGCCTGCAGTGTTGCCGCCATACGAAACCTGAGGATAGAAAATATTCATCCCATTATAATAAAAGTTACGTGCTATAGAAGCAGTATAGCACTGTCTCCAACCGGCAGTTTCAAGTATGGGTTGGTTTATATTTATCAGTCTTGTCCGGAAACCTGCAATGATAATCAAAGTTGGGTATATAGTATTCTTACTAAACATGTTAAGTACAATTCTATAAAATAGATTTTCTATTGCTTTCTAAAATTTCTAAAGAGATGAATATTGTATTACATCTTTTGTCAGAGGCAGTGTATGACTATAGATAAAACAGGCATTGTCAGAAATATTTTCAGGTAAAATGATTGAAAAAATTGATTTTTATCATTATGATTCAGATTTGAAAAATTTCAAGTCATTTATTGGAAATTCTTTGATCAAATAGGGTTAATTACATATTAGAGGTAATTTCCTTTTTCCTTTTGTAAAGCTTACCCGGTTACGCCTGTTGCCAGTTCAAATTGGTCTTACTGGAGGGGATTGGCAATATTCCAAAAACGTGTAGATTACGTAATACTTTAAGGCAGACCAAAGAAAACGTAATTATTATGGAAAACACTTTCAAAAACAAAAAGATATTAATAACCGGTGGACTGGGTTTTATTGGCAGCACACTGGCTCAACAGCTTGTAAAGATGGAAGCAGATATATGTCTTGTCGATTCTCTGATACCGGATTACGGAGGGAATAACTTTAACATTGATAGTATTCAGGACAAAGTAAAGGTAAACATTGCTGATGTTAGAGACAAGCACAGTATGGACTATCTGGTAAAGGGTAAGGACATCATCTTTAATCTTGCCGGTACGTTAAGCCACATAGACAGCATGAGAGATCCGTTTACTGATTTGGAGATTAATTGTAAGAGTCAATTATCAATCCTTGAGTCTTGCCGAAAAAATAACCAGGATGTCAAAATTATTTTCGCTGGTACAAGAGGGCAATACGGCAAAGCAGACCAACTGCCTGTAGACGAAAAACACCTGATGCACCCTACGGACGTTAATGGGATTAATAATATTGCGGGAGAGTCATATCATATTCTCTATAACAATATTTATGGAATAAGAGCCGTTTCTCTCAGGTTGACCAATACATATGGACCAAGACATCAGATGAAGCATCACAAGCAGGGCATAATTAACTGGTTTATCAGACAACTCATAGAGGGCCAGACAATAAAATTATATGGTGATGGTAAACAGATTAGAGACATAAATTACGTTGATGATGTTGTAGAGGCCCTGTTACTGGTAGCCTGTAGTGAAAAAGCCAACGGTGAAGTCTATAACCTTGGGGGAATTCCAAAAAACCTGATAGATCTGGTAGAAACAATGATAGGTGTTTATAATAAGGGCAATTATGAATTGATCCCATTTGATGAAGACCTTAAAAGAATAGAAATAGGCGATTACATTGCAAATATTGAAAAAATAAAGAATACCGTTGGATGGGAGCCAAAGATTTCTTTAGAAGAAGGACTACAATCGTCATTTGATTACTACGAGAAGCACAAAGAGCATTATTGGTAATAAGAAATTAACAATATGAAAATTCCTGTTTTTGACCTTAAAAGGCAGTACAAGTATCTGAAGGTAGAGTTGGATGACGCCTTTACGAACGTTTTCGAGAGTGGAAATTTTGTCCTGGGAGAAAACGTCAGATTGTTTGAAGAAGAATTTGCAAACTATCTTGGCACCGGGTTTACCATAGGAGTAGGTTCCGGTACGGAAGCATTGCATCTTTCCTTGAAAGCTTGTGATATTGGACCTGGAGATGAAGTGATCACTGTTCCAAATACGGCAGTCCCTACTATTTCCGCCATATCATGTGCGGGAGCCAGACCAATACTTGTTGACGTTACACCAGATACCTACACAATAGATACAAAAAAAATAGAGAAAAATATTACAAATAAAACAAAGGCAATAATGCCTGTTCATATGTATGGCCACTCTGCCGAGATGGAACAAATAATGAAATTGGCAGAAGCATATAATTTAAGAGTCATTGAAGACGCATGCCAGGCCCATGGCGCACAGTATAACGGCAAAAGTGCAGGCACTTATGGTGACATGGGTTGCTTCAGTTTTTATCCCACAAAGAACCTGGGAGCCTACGGTGATGGAGGGATAGTAGTTACGAACGATGAGGAGTTATATAATAAGCTCATAATGCTTAGAAATTATGGTGAAGTAAAAAAATTTACTTCTAAAATTGAGGGATTCAATTCCCGGCTTGATGAAATTCAGGCTGCTGTACTCAGGGTCAAATTAAAGCATTTGGATATGTGGACGAACAGACGCAGAGAAATAGCCACACTATATCTGCAGCTACTCTTTAATTCAAGTGTACAGCTTCCTTGTGAAAGACAATGGGCAAAACACGTGTACCATCTTTTTGTAATAAGGACAAATAAAAGAGATGCTCTCAAGGATTATCTCCAGGAACGTGGAGTCGGCACACATATACATTATCCTATCCCAATTCATATGCAGGAAGCTTATAGAAAATTCGGGTACAAAGCAGGAGACTTTCCTATAAGCGAGAGAAATGCAGGAGAAATACTATCTTTACCTATTTACCCGGAACTGATGAAAGAGGAAATCGAAACGGTTGCCGGTTTAATCTCGGAGTTCCAGAATACCGATTTATGATTACAGAAGTTTGAAGTATCTTAAATACGTAAACTAAAAAAGGGATGTGTCCCTATATTACACTATTATAGGAGTAGTATAATGTCTAAAGTCAGGGTTTCGGCATGTGTAATGACTTTTAACAACGATGACGTGATTAAGGAGTGTATGGAGAGTATAAAATGGGCCGATGAAATCATTGTTGTCGACTCCTACAGTACCGATAACACGCTTGAAATATGCCGAAAATACACGGACAGGGTTTATCAGAGAGAATGGCCCGGTTTCAAAGATCAGTCTAACCATATTGTAAGCCTTGCTAACTATGAATGGGTCCTCTTTACGGATGCCGATGAGATAATCTCTCCTGAACTTTACCTGGAAATCCAGTCGCTTTTAAATAATGATTCAAATGAATGGGATGGATTTTACTTCCCACGTAGAACGCGCTATCTTGGAAGCTGGATTAATCATGGAGAGTGGTATCCCGCTTACGACCTCCTTCTCTATAAGAGGGATAAAGGCAAGTGGGTAAAAGAGCCGCATGCGACACTTGAGCTGAATGGCAAGGCAAAATATTTAAAGAATGATTGTTATCACTATACGTATAGAAATCTTTCACATCAGCTTGATACCATCGACAAATATACAGATATGAGTGCGGCAGAAATGGAGAAAAAAGGGGTAAAATTCATCACTTTTCAACTTTTATTCAGACCCCTTTTCAGATTTATCAAAGGATATATCTTCAAACGCGGATTTCAGGATGGGATGCCGGGCCTGGTATCAGCGATTACAACGTCATTTTATGTCTTCATGAAATATGCAAAACTATGGGAATTGCGAATAAAGAATCGACCGCAAATTGGCACGGACAAAAATGCATACAAATGAAAATACTCCATCTCTTCGTAATTGAAAACGGACAGGCCCGGGAGAACACGCAAAGAAAAACGCCCTACAACAATCCTTCGACTCCGCTCAGGATGACGTCACACTGAGCGAAGTCGAAGTGTTATCATTATTGAAATTCTATACATCTAAAAGGAAAACTAAATGGAAATAAAATTTTTGCAAACGAGAATTACAAAATTAACAAAGATATTATTAAAGATTGCCATAATGTTTTTGATTATGGCGGGGATAATACTTATTAGCAAAAAGTATATGAACAGTGCTGAAGGAAGTGAAAAAGATAGCCAGAAAATATCGATAGAAAGGGTAATAACGCCTGGATTCAATCTGGAGACCAGATGGGAACACGATTCATAGAATTACTGAAGACATTAATTAAAATTGCCATAATGGGACTGGTTATGGCTGGTATTATCGTAGTTAATAGAAAATACCTGATGGGTGACAGTGAATGCGCAGGAATATGTTCTCTGCCGCTGGAAATCTCGATATATACCTTAATAGTAATTATTATAACGTCAACAGTTCAATCGGTCTTCGGTGTTGGAGTTTTACTGTTTGGTACACCTTTACTTCTTTTACAATATGAGAAACTCACCCTTGTACTTCCCATCGTCCTGCCAATATCAATCGCTATCAATATTTTTCAGGTTGTCAAACACTACAAATATATAGATACCGACTTTTACAAAAGGATACTTTTCATAACCATACCATTCGTTATCGTTTTTCTGGCCCTGGTACTGTTCCTTGAAGCTAAATTTAAACATCTTGGTATCGGGATTTTTGTTGGACTGTTCATGCTATTTGTGGCCTTGAAGAGTTATTCCGGGAAGATTGAACGGATATTAAAGGCGTTTGTGAAATATGAAAAGACATATTTTGTAGTTATGGGAATAATCCATGGACTGACAAATCTCGGTGGTTCATTATTAACGGCAATCGCACACGAGAAGAATTACCCGAAGGATACCACCAGGGTTACTGTCGGCGTATCATACGGAACATTCGCACTCTTTCAGATGTTGACACTATTATTAGCCGTCATCGGCGTTATCAGTATCCCCGGCTTTGCTGCGGATAATATGAATATCTCCTACAGCAATATTATCTATCTGATTGTGGGTGTGGTTATTTTCCTGGTAACGGAAAAGTTTCTCTATACAAATATAGACAACGAAAAATACAACAAAATATTCGGCATCTTTCTGTTTATTTCCGGAATACTGCTCATCGTAAAATCTCTGTAGTATTTTTCCGCAACTTTAGTTCACTTCAAACTTTAGGCATTTTTAACTCTTTCAATTCCTTATCCCTCCGATGATAGCCGGTCTCTTTAACCAGTCGCTCTGCTTCTTTGAAATGCTCCTGAAATCTTGCCTGCATCTCCTCTTTTGACAGGCTCAAGGTCTCACCATCCTCAATTATCTGATAATCTTTACTTGCCCGATCTTGCTTTCCGGGCGGATTGTCCAACTGATCCCTTATATTCCGGCATGCCTCCAAGTGGTAATCGGTAAGATGTAATCTCATCTGCCCGTATTCTGCAATTTCCCGGGCTTCATCGAGGTCAACCCAGGATTTAGGAAAATCTTTTTGATATCTGGAAAGGGTTGTACGGGCAAGTAATCCCCATGGCAAATATTGCTGCTGACCAGCTTCCCGTAAACCATCTACCGCCTGGCCTAAATAATCCTCTGCTTCAGCAAAATCAGATGAATTTCTTTCAATCGATTGAAGCATTAAGGTTTTGCCGATTGAAAGACTGTTAAATCCAAAATCTGAAAGTGGGGTTGTTGTTTTTATTTTAATAGCATAATCTGCCCTCTCCAGTACCTCCTGATACCTCCCCGTAGAGAGCAGCAAATCACAAAGTTGAAAACTCGACAAAGAATAGAGCCAGAGATATACAGGCTGTCTCTTTTTCTGCATTTCCTCAGCTTCAATAAATAGTTTTTCTGCGGCTTTGTCTTCTCCTTCCTGATGTAAAGTATCTGCATGAGACGCACGACTTGCAACAATCCAATCACGATCCCCACTGCGATCAGAAAAAGTCACACTCTGCGCTCCATATTTTTGTGCTAATGGTACGTCACCAAGCGCGACATACAGTTCACTGAGATTACTGGCATCAATTGAGGACTCTTTCCAATCCTTTTGTTCGATACGCATTTCCATACCTACTTTCATGGGCTGAGCAGCCTCAGAAAGCCTTCCTACTGCCCTAAGAGAAAACCCTGCCCAGTTTAAGATTGCAGCTTTAAAATCTTCTCTCAGACCTGAAACAGGCTTATTCCATAGCATTTCAAAATAATTAGATAAACAGGAAAGGTCTGCTCCATGCGCTCCTAGTTTATGCCATGTATAGAATTCATCATGTCTTCGGATTCGATTAAAAAAAACATCATACATTGCCTCCTGATGCTTCCCTGCCAGGTATCCGTGCATCACTGCCACAAACAGAGGTTCCATCTCTTCAAGGGTGTCTGGGAATTCTTTTCCAGGCAGATCCTTGTAATATTCATACAACCGTGCATGTGCCTCTTTCCATCCATCTGGGTTCTGCCGTTCCAGTTTTTCTCCAAAGTGTTCGCGGATTAAGGGGTGACAGTCGAGGATTCCTGGTCGGTGTTCACTCTTTTCAAATAGGAGTTTATGTTTCCTGAGATTTTCTAATGTTGTCACCCAACTGCTGCCGCTCGTATCCGTAATTTTATCAGATAAACCGGGAACAGAATTATCGCGAATAATTGCATCTATAGCATCAATGGGAACCGGACGGTCAAAGAGTCCCAGTATTGAAAGAAGCTGGTATTCAGCAGATGCGCTGCCAAAATAGTTCGCAAAAGCTTCAATGATACGTCGGGCATGCTTTCCCTGCTCTTCAGGAATATCTAAATTGGGAACGCTGTCTGCTTTTTCCAGCGGATGGTTATCAAACATACGCAGATATTCTGCCAGCAAATTAATGGCTAAAGCATGATTTCCAAATTGTTTCACCACACGCTCCAACTCTTTTTCAGAACCTATAATCCGTCGAGTCTCCAGTAATTTCCTACCAGCCTCATCAGAAATATGTTCAAGATTCTCCTGCTTTGTCTTTTTTGAATATCGGTCAAGTTCGGGTACATGTTCACGTGTTGTTATAATGCAGAGCCCTTTACTGTTTTTTGCCAATTCTTTAATGAGTGTTTCAAGGGCAGGGTCCTTTATTTTTCCTTTTTCAACTTTTGCAGCAGCTTGTAAAGGTTCAAGCCCATCGAGTATCAGCAGGGTTTTGTGATTATTTATAAGCTTAGCCAACCGTTTCCCTTTATCCCACGGCGAACCCAGACTTTGATCTGCATCCCCGAACCATTCCAGAGCATTACTGATAAACATATCCGCAGAAGTCACTTGTTCTTTTGTTCCCTGAGAATAAAATGATCAGGCATATACTTTTTCTGCGCCACGGTAATTATCCCAGCGCATTTTCTCCACCCATTTATTAGCGAGTGTTGATTTCCCAACACCACCGTACGCCACAAAACTGACAATGTTGGTTGCATCTGATTCCCATGCTTCATTGAGAAGCGTTAATTCTTCCTGCCTGCCATAGAGTTCGAACCCTGTTTGTGGGAGTCTGGTTATGTCGATGTGCTGAGTTTCCAGAGGAAGATACGTTTTCTTTTCAGGTTCTGTAATCTCAAAATCTTTTTTTATCTGCTTGATCACTCTTTCAAGTTGCGTGTCCCATTCGGTTTTATCTGTGAAATTAGCATAATTAAGAATCTTCAATCTTTTAGGAATATCACATTTTTCAAGCTTTAAGGGAAGAATCTTTTTATTAAGATTTAGTGGGGAATCAGTCTGTAGCATAACACCTTCAAATTGAGTAAATTCACTATCTACCCAATTGGGAGTATATACAAGAATTGTTTTTGCGCAGGTTTCGATAGCCTCTTCCATGCATAATAAGGAAGGCTTCCCAATCTCAAAATCACGAAAATCAATATGGCAGGGAATTTCATTCTTTTCGAGATTTGTAAGCAGATAATCTTTTACCCACTCTTCGTCTTTACTACTGTAGCTGATAAATACGGAAGGTTTGCTCATTTATTCATCCTGAATATAATTTTTCTACAATTACCTAATTTGGTAATTATCATTTAAACCGAATACGACCTGAAACTGAGTTAATTTATATCTCGATCACACAGAAATTTCCATCTTAATTATTTTGGAGTTAAGGCTTCCTGTCCACTCAGATGAATCCTTTTGTAGACCATTATACCTTCCTTCTCACAAACAAGTGAATAATGCGTTTCAATGTAGTCCACAAGTAGAGGAAGTGTCTTACTCTGGCCGTCTCTATCTTCAAACCACCATCTAAATTGCATGTTAGTCGCAGGCAAAGTATTTACAAAGAAGTGTACCTCATGTTGTTCCAGTTTTTCAATAAAATCATACTGCCATTTTTCTCGTTCGCTTGTATCAGATGGGACTGTCAATCCCTGATCATAATAGAGGGTTGGATTCAATGGTGCTTTCCGTATAGCCAAGGAAATTAGCATGCCGTTATCATCAATTACCGCTATATTGCCAGACCGGCCTTTGAGATACTCTATAACATCAGAAACTGCGTTTAAATTGATATGGGGAAAATCAGATTGCTTGATTTTTACCGGAAAGAGATCGGTACTTCGGAAATACTTAACTTCTGAATTGTCAAAAAAATGGCGGTTATCACCAAGGAAAATAACGCCTAAAATAATATAAAAGGATATTATGGTGTATTCAAGTTTGTATGAAAGTTTGTCGCGCCAGGAGAAAAGAGTCATCGCTAATATACCACCTAAGGCAAACGTTACTTCGGTGAATGAACGCGATACGACTGCGCTGCACCATAGTGTTGATAATGCCATAAAGGCAATAATGAAGCGATTCCCTTTTGTCAGCGATTTTCTTTTAATCAAAATAGATAAGTATGCTATGTAGAATACGGCAACAATTGGGTAAAAAAGAAGTTGGCCAAAGTAAGGTGTAGAAAATGCAGTAACAGGATTTATTGAATAAGGGACAAGAAGAGAAATAAAAGGATGAAAAAAATGTCTATTTACCGATGCCCATTTCATGGGAATATGAAATGTATAATAGAAGTAGTTATTTATATCAGAGAAGAGACAGATTGATCCTATAATAATTAAATGGCTTGTAATGTAGATACCTGAAAAAGACAACAACTCCTTAACTGAAAAAAATAGTCTGCCACGGAACAAAGCGCTCACGATAATGAATGCGGCCAATCCCCATAAACCAATATTTTGGTGGGAATGAAATGCCAATGAAAAACATATTGCTGATATAATAATTCTGGCACATTGAGAAATATTGCATATAGCAGCAAGAAACGCTCCCAGAACAAACAGATAGGAAAGGTGGTGATGGTAAAAGCCTCCCATTTGCACTTGATACCAGAAGGCAGTTACCAGCCCTCCATAAAAGGCATATCTTAAACTATTTGTCGTGATTAAAAGAATTTTCCATATGAGAATAACTGCTAGTACATTAAGTGTTACGCTTGCCAGAATAAGAGCAAAACCTCCTGTAGGTGTAACTAAAAGGAAGAAAGCAAACAAAAGCCCTCCAAAAGGTCCATGCGGGAGGTAGAAATCTCTGTACAGTACCTGCCCCTGAAGATGGCGGAGCCCTGCCTGGTAATCCATCAATGGATCTTCATAGACACCATTCACCGTTGAAATTGTCTGAATGGCTGTTGCTATGAGTATAAGAACAAGGAGAGAGACAAATCTTTTCTTTGTTATTTCGATATTGATCACTAAATTTGATGTACTATGCCTTTTCTATTTTTCACTATTTTGTCCTAACGGTGTGTTCACTTCCACACCAGATAGTCTTCAATCGCAAGATAATCGAGGCCGCAGCCGAAGAAGCAAACTATAAGTAGTTAATCAGGGTTTAGGAACCCCAAGATCCTTGCAAATTTTATATGATAATTTTTGATCGACCTCACGGTGACGAGGAATAGTTGTAACCTTCATCTCTCTTCTATTGACGTAAACCGTGTGTTTACCTCCTTCACGTAGAAACTCACATCCGTAACTTTCCAAATGACGAATAAGATCTCTACGTTTCATAAAGAAATGGTTCCTAAAGATTCCTTTATCACTTCTTTTCCTGAGATATTTTCTTCGGTGAGCTGTCGATTAGATTCAAGGACTAATTGAATTGCTTCAATCAGATTTTCTTTAGTTTCTTCCAAGGTAGCTCCCTGTGTATTAGCCCCGGGTAGCTCTTCGACATATCCAATGTAACCAAGAGGTGACTTTTCAAATATTGCGGTTAATGATTCTTTCATATTCTGATCCTTTCATATATGTATACTATTACTTCCACACCAGATAGTCTTCAATCGCCAGATAATCGAGACCGCAACCGAAGAAGGTCATTATTGCATCACGGGGAGTGCAGACAATGGGCTGGCCGGCTACGTTGAAACTGGTATTGAGAAGTGCCGGGACTCCCGTTATCTTTTTGAATTCATTGATTAATTCCCAATACCGGGGTGCAACTTCTTTCCTGACAGACTGCACTCTTACCGTATTGTCTACATGCGCGGCTGAAGCGATGTCAGAAATTTTTTCCTCAATTGCCTGAAAGGCAATTATCATGAACGGGGAATTGTAAGGTTGTTTTACGTAATCAGCATAATCTTCTGCAAGGAATGAAGGTGCGAAGGGCCTCCACGGTTCTCTTCCCTTTATGCTTTTGTTTACAATATCCTTCATATCCTTATTCTTTGGATTACCCAGTATGCTTCTGCCTCCAAGCGCCCTCGGGCCGAATTCCATCCTGCCCTGAAACCAACCGACTGTTTTATTGTCCGCTATCAATGCTGCCGTCTCTTTAGCAATATCATTACAACGCTTGAAATTATTCAGTTTATACTTCTTTAATTCTTGCTCAACTTCTTCATTAGTATAATCCGGGCCATAATAAGGGTGTTCTAAAACAATATCAGGTCTGTGCCCCACGACATCTTTGTAAACACTTACGGCTGCACCCAATGCCGTACCAATATCGTGAGCGGCAGGCTGGATAAATATATTTTCAACGTGGTCTGATCGTAACAGTACTCCATTCATTGAGCAGTTTAAGGCACACCCACCTGACACGCAAAGATTTTCAGACCCGGATATATTACGAAGATAAGAACTCATCTGGAGAGCTGCCCTCTCAAGTGTGTGTTGAACGGTTGCGGCAAGGTCTTTGTGATGCTGGTTTAAATCTTCACCCTGTTTCCTTTGTGTAACACCCGCAAGGTACTTCTTAAAACCCTTCTTATCAATTACGGGTATATCCCTGTTCCAGTCGATGAAGGCAAATTCACTTTCATCAGGTTGTCCATAGGCCGCCAGGCCCATGATCTTCCCTTCATCGCTATGAGATTTAAACCCCAACATGCTGGTGATTTCACCATATAAGTGCCCCCAGCTGTTTCGGTTGGGTATTGACTTGACCACCCTGAGTTCATCGCCCTCTCCAATCGCAAGGATACCGGATTCACTGCCACCATATCCATCCAGTGATACGATATTTGAACGATCAAATCCGGAAACATAATACGAGCTTAATGCATGAGCAACGTGATGGTTCACGAATCTCATCTTCTTGTCCATATGTCTGAATGGCAATTGCCTGAGCAGAAACTCCCATGGATATCGTTTCTTCTTTTTCTGTCGCT
This sequence comes from Candidatus Scalindua sp., assembly GCA_018670825.1. Taxonomy (GTDB): domain Bacteria; phylum Planctomycetota; class Brocadiia; order Brocadiales; family Scalinduaceae; genus Scalindua. The sequence goes on from JABHIW010000103.1 coordinate 18,566, forward strand.
CCGCGGATTCCCATCCGATGGCAATATAATCAACCTCATCCAATGTAACCCCCGCCCTTTTGAGGCAAAACTCAATTGACATATCCGCAGACGCCCTCGGCGAATGTTTAAACCTGTTGAACCGCTCTTCCTCAACCATGGCGATCAACCTACCATCGACAAGGATGCATGCCCCGTTGTTCCACGAAATAGGGTGTGTTACTCCCAGAATTATCATTTATTGTTCTCCAGTTTTGGATTTATGTTTGTTATGTAACCTGTATCATTTCTATGCGATTTTGCGGCAGATGCAATAACTACCGTAAGCAAATCAGGTCGTTATCTCTAATAGATTTCCCTACACATTTAATATCATTTGGATTTCTTCTTCAATGCATGAACTACCATGCTATCGCAGTACCCAAACATTGCCAGAATAAAATTAAACATTTTTATCAGTACCTTGAAGCGTGACAACTTAGAAAGCAACCGGTACTTCCCACCCTTAAGATTACGCAAGCTACGACTAAGTGGTGAATTACGCCTGTCGTAGTAAATTTTCTTTACATTAAACCCGGCAGAATCCAACATCCTGGTAATTGAATCAGGCGAGAATGCAATGAGATGGATAGGGACTTCCAGTTGGTACCAGTTCTCCTTAAACACTTTTGCGGCAAAACTATCTATATTTGGAATTGCAATTACCAGAAGGCCGTCATCTTTCAATACTCTTTTTACCTCTTTTAGTGTTGGAATGGGTTCGTAAAGATGCTCCAAAGAATGCCACATAGTTATTACATCAAAGAATTTACCTTCACATTTATAATTTAACAAATCTCCTGTTTCTACATTTAATTGAAGTTCATCTCTTGCATAGCCTGATGATACCGAATTTGGCTCAATACCATATGTTTGCCAGCCTAGCTTTTGCAGAACAAAAAGGTATCGTCCATTTCCACAGCCGATACCAGTAATCTACCCTCACCTGTAAACGGTATAATATCCAGCCTGGAGCGATATGATAAATAAAAGAACCATAGTAGAATTTTCTTATAAGAACTCAAGCTTTTTCTGTCTTCTCCCGTGTTACATGGATAGTTATAGTAATGTATGCGGATCTGTTCTCTTACATTATTTTTATTATTCGTCCATTTCCCCGTAAAACGGTCCCGATCCTTCAGTTTTTTCTTTCTTACTGGATTATGTGCGTAATAGCCTTCTGAATAATAGTATCCAATGTGTTGCTTAGTAGGTCTGGGATTAATATAATGCAATCCACAATTATTACACTTTACCAGTCTGAATATGTTATTACTATCTTCATCAGATAATGCGAATGAAGTAGAAGCGGACGCTATCCTTGCATGACTGGCTATGATAGTCTTGTGAGTATCTTTACCACATTGATAGCAATGGATATATTCCGTTTTTTCACCTACTTTAAATTGTGGATTCTGCATAATAACCTTTGCTCCTAAAACCTCAATGTTCTTGTAGTTTCACGAAGTATAGAATTTATTTTACCGGTAAAAATTAATAGAGAATCCGGCCACACATTATAACGATTCGTTTGATATTAAGGGTAATTTATACTATAATCATTAAACATCAATTTGAGTACAGGTAATTGTACACCAATCATCCATAGTGGCAATAGACCTTTTAAACCAAACCATAACATATTCTTAGACAAAATGTTAAAAGATTTACGGAGACGTCTCCGCATCTACAGTATAAGAAAACTCTACAACCTGATTATGGGCAAAGTCCAGTTTTCTATAGGCTCTACGCACCTTTATTATTATCCTGCCAAAATTACAATAGAATCAGGGAATATCTGTAACCTTCGTTGCCCACTTTGCCCAAGCGGCCAGAAAGATAGTTCTGCCAGGAAAGGCTTACTCTCATTTTTCGATTTTAAGAGGATTATAGACGAGATTGGTAAAGATCTACTGTTAATCAGGCTGTATAATTGGGGTGAACCCCTTCTCAATAAAGAGCTTACGAAAATGGCAGAATATGCTGATCAAAACAGAATAGCAGTGAAAATAAGTACAAATCTGAGCCTTCCTATTGATGATGCTCAGGCCGAAGCGATAATCAAAGCTAATCTGCAAAAAATATATATTTCCTGTGACGGAACGAGCAGTTCAAGCTATTTAACCTATCATATTGACGGTGATTTTAACAAAGTTATGTCAAATATGAAACTTTTACTCAAGAAAAAGAGACAATTAGGAAATAGCTATACTGAGTTAATATGGCTGTTTCACGTCTTCAGTCACAATGAACACGAAATTGAGACAGCTAAGGAGATGGCAAAAGAGATAGGCATTAAGCTGTCCATAAATAAGATCCGTACTGATATGGGCAAGGAGATATTTGAAACCGCCGAAAAATCACTTGAGCGTGATTCAAAATGGCTGCCGGAAAACCCGGAATATAACACATTTAATATGACAGAGAAGAAAGCCAAAAAGGAATTTAACTGTCATCTGTTATGGACTGAAACGGTGATCAACTGGGACGGAAACGTTTTACCATGCTGTTCTGTGTACAGCGAAACACACTCTTTTGGCAATATCAAAGAAGATTCTTTCAAAAAAGTATGGAATAGCAATAAATATATATCGGCACGAAAAGAGGTCCTCGGTCGTAAAAACAATACAAAAACAGTTTGTCATACTTGCAAGGCAAATGACTATCTCTATATATAACTCTGAAGTTAAAAGTGCCTACCCGCCTGACCAATCAGTCCGGGCAGGAAGTGTAAAATGTCTAAAGTTATGGAAAAAGGATTATAAATTATTATAATATTAGTGGTTGTTGCTTCTTTACTAAACATTAAGCACTTCCCGCCCGGCCAAGCCGTTCGGACGGGTAGTTCAATTCACACTTTAGGCACTTATCAATAAAGCCATGACATTTATCGAAATTGTAGCTTTAGTAGGCTTCATTCTTGGTTCAATCCTCCACACAATCCTTTCAATTCTCATTATTCAGAGGAAGAATAAGAAAGGAAGCGAACTCGTTTTCCTGTTCCTTGTGATCAGCGTAGCTATGTGGCATTACGGTAATGTCATTTCTCTTTTCAGCTTAATGCTCTTTGGAAAGAATATCCCTATTATCAATCAATCTTCGAATGCTGTTGCATGCATGGGAATGGGTGTAACGCCAAGCCTGCTTTTGCATACTGCTCTATTATTTCTTTTGGAAAGCGGCAGAAAAATCAGCAAAAAAATTATGATAACCCTGGTTGCCATAATTTATTTCCCCCTCTTGCCACTATCATTTACGGCAGGGAGGATAGTGTTTTTTGAAGAGTCCAATGTCCTGGTGAGTGGTTCGCCATTTGTAAAGCCTTTTATCATATGGCTTCTGTTTTCAATATTTACCTCTGCCGTTATCTCCCGAATCCTTTCCGCCAAGGTGGAAGAAGTGGAGGAACAGAGATTTCACTTCTCTATTTTCTGGATTCTCATATTTATCACAATCCTGGTTACCTGTACAGTTATGCTTGAAGGAAGAAGTATCCCATACGTTGGTGATTATATGATCCTGCTTACTATGCTCTCATCCATCTTTCCCAGTATCATATTTTCATATTACGTTTATCGTTACAATTATATGGAATTTGTTCTCAGGCGAAGTGTGTTTTACTCATTTCAGGCCGTTCTGGTTATCTGTTTCTATTATTTTGGAATAAGACAACTAAGTAAATACCTAGAGTCCGGTTATTCAATTAACGCGAAGGTATTAGAAGCAGTACTGATTATAGCTCTCGTATACTGGTTTCCAAAATTAAAAGAAAACATTCAAGGCTTAATGAGAAAGTTGTCCTTTAAGATGATTACAGACACCGAGTATCTATTAAATGATTTGAGTCACCAGATCAGCACGGACCTGCTTATTGATCTGTCGCTTTTGTTGAAAAATATTGTAGAATCAATAAAAAAAGCAACCGCAATAAAAAACGTTAACCTGATCCTGCTCAAAGGAGGAATTGCACAAATTGAAATACACGGAGAGAATCCGTTTATAGCTAAAGATGACATTATAAATACCATCAAGTATTTTGATAAAGGTGAGATTGCGGTGTTGGATAGACACGAAGTTACCGATGCTTCTATTATAAATGAGATGAAACGGTTAGAAATGTTCTTTATATTTCCGATTTTTAAAGATAGAAAGTTAACCGGGTTGCTGACTCTTGGTAAATCTCGTAGAGGAATGCGGTTGCGTGCAGACAACCTTGAACAGTTAATGCTTATTGCGAATCAGATAAGTTCCGCAATGGCCAAAGCCAAGCTTATACAGGAAAAGCTGCAAATGGAAAGAAAAATGTATGAGAACGAAAAGCTATCCAGTCTGGGCAGGCTATCTACCAGTGTTGCGCATGAAGTAAAGAACCCTCTGAGTTCGATAAAGGCAATAGTGCAGGTCTTAAAAGAAGATTCCGCAAACGAGGCAAAAACGCAGGAAAGTCTTTCTATAATTGTAGAAGAGATAGATCGTTTGACAAAAGTGGTAAACCAGCTTCTGGTGTTTGCCAAACCGCAAATGGACAGCAAATCTACTGTCAAGATAAATGACGTAATCGATAAGCTATTAGTCGTTTTAAGGCATGAAGCAAAAATGAACAGTGTCAATATACACTTGGATGGTTCAAATGATCTACCGGTCATCACGGTAGACGAAGGATCGTTAAATGAAGTTTTTTTTAATATTATTCATAATGCTATCCAAGCCATGCCGGAAGGTGGAAAATTGACAATATCAACGAGCTATGATCAAAAAAATGATGATATCACTGTTGTTTTTGAAAATACCGGACCTGGTATCTCTGAGGAAGATATGGGCAAAATTTTTGAACCATTTTATACGACCAAACAGATGGGTACCGGTTTGGGATTGGCTATTGTTAAAAAGAAACTGGAAGAACTGAGAGGTATGATCCATGTAAAAAGTGAAGATTCGTCCACAATATTCACGGTTAAAATTCCATCATCAGAAGGTGTACTGGTAAGTAATATCTAAATTATGGAAAAATTAATATTAATAGTAGATGATGAAAAAGCAGCAAGGTTTGGCATGAGACTGGCTTTAGAAAAAGACGGTTACAATGTCATGGAGGCCAGTGATGGTATTAACGCTTTTGATGTAATAAAGGCAAAAAAGCCCTCTCTCGTTTTCCTTGATATTAATATGCCAAAGATTAATGGAATTCAGGTATTAGAAGAAATAAACCGTATGGAAAGCCCTCCTATGATAGTTATCGTAACCGCTTACGGATCTGAAAGAGTTGCGGTTGATGCCATGAAAAAAGGTGCTTACGATTATATAGCTAAACCATACGAGATAGATGAACTCAGGTTAATCGCCAAACATGCATTTGAAAAACTATCACTTGAGGAAGAAAATGCCAGGCTACGTTCAGAAATTGACAGATTAGGATCAATGGGTAAAATAATAGGAAGAAGTCAGGAAATGAAACAGGTATTTAATAAAATAGAAAAAGTTGGACCATCTGATGTAACTGTTTTAATTCAGGGTGAAAGTGGAAGTGGAAAAGAGCTGGTAGCCAAAGAGATCCACAAAAAGAGTTCTCGTAAAAACCATCCGATGATTATAATGAATTGTGCCGCACTTCCTGAAACATTGATCGAAAGTGAATTGTTCGGACATGAAAAAGGCGCTTTCACCGGCGCGACGGAAAGACGTCTGGGTAAATTTGAATTGGCAGATAAGGGTACAATATTTCTTGACGAAATTGGAGATATGAGCCCTAATACTCAGGCAAAGGTCCTGAGAATCCTCCAGGAACAGAGCTTTGAACGATTAGGAGGAACAGAAACACTTCGTGTTGATGTCAGGTTGATAAGCGCAACCCATAAGGATCTGTTTAAAGGCATCAAAGAAGGTGATTTCAGAGAAGACCTGTACTACAGGCTGAAAGTTGTTGAAATTTTACTTCCACCATTGAGAAATCGTAGAGAAGACATTATAATATTGACGGAAAAGTTTATACAATATTTCTCTGAGAAGCACAGAAAAGGCGTAAAATCAATATCAAATGAAGCGGTAAAATATTTTACCAAGTATCCCTGGCCTGGCAATGTCAGAGAACTACAAAACGTTATAGAAAGTGCAGTGGTAATGGCAAATGCTGAAACTCTCGAAATCAGTGACTTTCCGGAAGAGATTAGAAGTTCTGAGAGCAATAGCAGTTTAGATTATAATTTACCTTTCAGAGATGCGAAAAAAATAGTTGTGGAAGCATTCGAAAGGGATTTTGTCAGCAGGAAGTTAGCAGAAAATAAAGGAAACATAAGTAAAGCTGCTGAAGCACTCGGTATGCACAGACAAAGCTTACAACACAAGCTAAAAGAACTTAATATGAAATGAGATGATATGAAAAATAACTTTGTCCATTTACACGTTCATAGTGATTATAGTCTATTAGACGGAGCATGCAGGGTCAATGACCTTGTTGACAAAACCAAAGCTTTAAACATGAAGAGCGTGGCGTTGACTGACCATGGCAA
>JABHIW010000046.1 GCA_018670825.1 Candidatus Scalindua sp.
GAAGCAACTCCGGAAATCATTCATAATCGTATAGCACAAGATGAAAAAACAACACAACAGAGGCCTTCTTTAACAGACAAAAAACCTCTTGATGAAATCAAACATTTGATTGCAAAACGAGAGCATGCATACAAAAATGCAGCTGACTTCACAATAAACACATCCTATGTTTCCTGTGAAGATATAGTTACTGAAATTATTAAGACAATCCCACATCATCCAAAATAAGTATCTGGGTAAATATCAAGAAGGGCAAAATAGTAAGAGTAGCCCGCGGAAAAGGAGATTGGATTATTACAGTAAGGAGACATGGACAGGTCTCAACCTATGTTGTCGCGGAAAAATCATTCAAGGTAGTTGGTCAAGAATCTAAAGCGGTACAAATAAGAGCCTTACATTTTACGGAAAGTTAACGGTGTATCATATGTAGAACGGCTCAATGGTGGAGAGTGGTTTTGTATATTACAGCCTGATACCTTATTTGATAATAAGGGCCTTGTGACATATAATCAATAAGCAACACTGATTTTTGATCAGCATTGCCCTAATCTTTCTTTTTCTCTTTCTCCCCTAATGATTCAATAACTTCGTCAACAATACCGTAATCCTTGGCCTCTTGTGAAGACATATAGAAATCTCTGTCAAAGTCTTTTTCTATTTTCTCAATTTGCTGGCCACTGTGCTTTACCAGTATTTCATTAAGGCTTTTCTTCATAAACATTATCTCTTCTGCCTGAATGCTGATATCAGTTGCCGTGCCCGTAGTTCCACCCCATGGCTGATGCAACATTATTCTTGTATGTGGCAAACTGTACCTCTTACCCTTTGTCCCTGCAGCCATAAGTATCGCACCCATACTATAAGCAGAACCAATACAAAAAGTAGCCACGTCACAATGCACAAATTGCATGGTATCATAGATTGCAAGACCTGCTGTGATTGAACCACCCGGAGAATTTATATAAATATTTATATCCTGATTCTTATTGTCATTTTGCAAAAATAACATTTGAGCAATTACAATGTTTGAAACGTTATCATCTATCGGGCTGCCAATGAATATTATCCGATCTTTAAGCAAACGGGAGAAGATATCGTAATGCCTCTCTCCATATCCTGTTTTTTCCACTACGGATGGTACATAAATATTTCCATAAGGTTTAAGTGCCGACATATAGTTTTGCTCTTTCAACGGACAGCTACTCAAATTATTATTCTTAATCACCTAATTCTCCTTGCTCATTATTTTTTATTTTTCTTTCTGCTTAGATTTTTCTTTAGTTTCTTTCTTAACTTCTTCTTTAACCTCTTCTATATTCGCTTCTTTCATTAAAAGATTAAGTGTTTTGCTTTCTCGCAACTGATGTCGTAAGTTTGACATACTATTCATCTTCTCAAGTTGTTTTTTCATACCGGCAGTATCAAGCCCATACATACCTGCCATCTCGCTGATTCTTCGATTGACATCATCTTCAGTAACAAATATTCTCTCTTTTTCCGCTATCTGCTCAAGAACAAGTGACATCTTAAAATCCCTGACAACAGATTCTTCTGAAGCATTCTTTAAGTCTTCCAGATTCTTCTCTATCTCTTCCTGCGGAGTACCTTTGTTTATTAGATCATGCTGGTATTTGTGAAGTCTCTCGTTTGTATGATGCGCCTTCATATCTTCCGGCATATCAAAATCAGCCATCTCTATGAGTTTACTGGAAATTTGTTCCTGCATTTCACCTTCTGCCATCCTTTTCTTCTCCATTTCCAGCCTTTGTGACATAAACTCCTTTAATTCATCAAGTGTATCGTAACCAACCTGTTTCGCCAGCTCATCATTTATTTTAGGGCTTTTAGGCCTTTTAATTTCTTTTATTGATATTTCCAATTTGGCAGACTTGTTTCTGTGCTGCTCCACGGAGAAACTGTCTCCTAATTCTACATCCATAGAAACTTTGTCTTCGGATTTCGCGCCGACAAGGCTTTTTTTCAGATCCGGCACATTAATATCAGCCACTTGAGAGCCCGAAACCATAACTTCCAGTTCTTTATCCGTCCAAACAACCTCGCCATTAACGCCAACTTCACAATCACATATAATAAAGTCCTCGTCTTTTACTTTACCGCTCTTAACAACCGTTAATTGGGCCTTCTGCCTGCTTATAGTCTCCAATGCTTTATCTATATCTTCATCAGTAACGGACACGGGCTTTCTCTTTAATTGCATCCCCTTGTATTCTCCCAACTCAAATGTTGGCAAAACCTCCAAGGTAACCTCAAATTTTAACGGTTTCCCCAATTCAAGATTAATGTCACCAACGTCAGGATCACCTACGGGTGACAATTTGTTCTTTTCGATTGTTTCTTGGTATGAACTACTAACAATTGCCCGCTTTACCTCTTCCACGATTTTATCGCCATAATTTTTCTCAAGAAGCTTCCTGGGTGCTTTTCCCTTCCTGAAACCAGGTAAATTTGCCATTCGAGAGACTTCTTTTAACTGCTTTTGCCACTCTTCTTCAATTGTTTCCTTCGGTATCTCGAACTTAAGCAGCTTTTTACATGGCCCAACTTCTTCTATTTCTATTTTCATTATTTTATTTAAAACGTTTTTGTTAACTTTCTATAGTTCTCTGCCCATTTAATGCCTGGACGGACAGCGTATCTGACAAAAATGGAGCGGGTGATGGGATTCGAACCCACGACATTCACGTTGGCAACGTGATGCTCTACCGCTGAGCTACACCCGCAGTTTAACCAATTATAATTAACCAATATAGATTTACAATATATTTTTATTTGGTGCGAGAGGGGGGAGTCGAACCCCCACACCTTGCGGTACTAGATCCTAAGTCTAGCGCGTCTGCC
>JABHIW010000073.1 GCA_018670825.1 Candidatus Scalindua sp.
ATAAGCGGTTTAATTGCGTCAAGATTATCGATGTTCTTGGCATATTCTATAATTGAACCAATAAATGCTCGCGGTTGTGTACCTTTACGCAGATGGTCCCGGTTGAAAAAGATTTTCATCGAAGGATTACGAGTGAACAGTAACGGATAAATCTTCTTTGTCAACTCTGCTTCATTTTTCTCAATTATCGGTACCGTCGCTTTAATGATTTCTTTTGTCTCGTTGGTAAGACTCATATTAACTTTCTAAGATAAGTGCTTGTTTTATGTATTAAGAAGTTTTTATCAATTTTTTTTTGATTCAAAGAATGTTACATCTACCGTCATCTCTTCTTTCCCGCGCAATATTTCTATCTGGCAGGTATCTCCGGCCTTTTTCTGGCGGACTTTGTAGATTACATCAAATACCCTGTTGATCGACTCACCGTCCATTGACAGGATAATATCCCCTGCCTGCAGACCCGCCTTGCCGGCAGGACTATCCTCCCGGACGCTATCCATAACAACCTTATATTTCCGGTCTTTTTCGTTTTCTTCTTTCTTCTTCTCTTCTGTTTCGTCTTCCGGCAGGTTTCGAATCATCACTCCCAGTACCACTTTTGTTTTCTTCGGTTCGGGTAACTGAACAACTTTCACATAATCAGCGGGCTGAAGGGGTATATCTCCTGCGAACAGTGGATGGTCATTTTCCGGATTAAGAGTCCTCTTCTCGTATGTTTCAATAGTTAGATAAGGGAGATGGTTACTTCGGTATACTCTCTTTGGAACACCAAAATGATAGATGATATGGCCACCTCCTACGAATACCAGAAATTTTTTGCCTTTTGCCTGTGGAGATGATAGGTACTTGCTTATACTGTCTGCCATAACATCTTCCCAGGTACACTGAACCTGGTAAAACTTTTCGAAGAGACCACTCATGTCGATATCACCATGGCCATGGCTCATTAAAATCCTTTCAAGATATTTTCTGTGGTAGACATCAGTAGTATCTATTTCAGGCAGTGTTTCTTTCTCCTCATCACTCAGACCTTCAATTCCCTTTTTTCTTATTGTTTTACCGAATTTTTTTGTAATGTTCATCGCTACTACCGGGATCTTATTGTCACGTATGAAGTCCATAATTTCTTTATAATGATTATAGTCATAGCCCCATTCGTAATCCCAGTCCGTTGAATATAATAGCTCCTTCTCACTGATCTCTCCGTTTGTCCATTTATCCAGAATTTCCTGATGTGGTCTCTTAAACATCTCCATGCCAATCGCCAAATCACCATTGCTTCTCTTATAAAATTCCTTCAGTACCTGCAGTTCTAATTCATGAGATTCCTTGTTTGAATGGACCTCACCTACATAGATTATCCTTGCACCGTCAAAAGAATCAGCAAGTTGTGAAAACGTTATCTTCTCACCTGTTGCAACATGAACAATATCTCCTTCGCTGATTTCAGCAGGAAAATTCCTTAACCTGTCTGTTTTTACTGTATTTACCGTATTTGCAACTGAATGGCAACCCATGCTAATCACAATAATTACGGTTAAAAATAATAGTTTTTTATTTAACATTGGTTTTAATAAATGGTTCTAAATATAGAATCTCACGGGTAAAACTATCGTACATTTTACATAATTTAATTATTGATAGGAAGCTAATAAAGTATAAAATACCATTTGTACGTAGAAAAATCGGTTGTCCTGTTTTTAAAGGTTTAGACAAAGGAAGGAGTAGCTTAAATGAAGAGGTGTAGTTTATCTGATTTTATGGAAATAATCACCCCCTGGCTCTCCAGTGAGTATCTCCGGAGAGTTTATAAGGATGATAAAGGCCATATTCTATTAGAGTTCAGGGATGGAGTAAAAGACGTTTACCAGATTGAAGACTGTACAGAAGAACAGTTAACGGAGGTGCTTGAGGGTTTCAAAGAAAAAGGTATCCGGGTAGAAGAGTAAATTATGTTACATAGAAACACTCATAATCCTTTAGGAAAGATGCAGGGTTGTTCATATTATTTTATTTTTTCTGAAACTGCAATCTGAACAGCTTCCTTGAATGGAGTCCTTTTTATGGGGACATATTCAGTAATACTGTCATCCAGGCATATAACCTCATTTTTTAACCCTTCTATGAGTGGATGTGCTATACCGGATGGTATGGGTGTTACCAGGTCGACCCAGTAGGCGGCAAGGTGAGGTGATAACACCGGTGCACGAAAAATAATCCTTCTGGGGATTCCTACTGCTTCTGTGTATTGCTGCATCATCTCCCGGTAAGTCAGAACTTCTGGGCCGCCAATATCAAATTGTTTTCCTGCTGTGTCCGGTTTTAGTAAACATTCTGTAAGATATGCCAGGACATCACCTACTGCAATCGGTTGAATTCTTGTATCTATCCACTTCGGGCATATCATAACAGGCAGCCGTTCCACAAGATATTTCAACATGATAAATGATGCGCTTCCTGCCCCTATAATTATAGCCGCGCGAAGAACTGTAGCAAGTGGTATACCCGAAGAAAGTACTTCGGCAACCTCTTCTCTGCTTCTCAGATGTTCTGATAGATCTTTTCCTGTCTCTCCAAGCCCGCCAAGGTAAATTACTCTCTTGATTCCTGATTCATTTGCTGACGAGATAAAGTTTTTTGCAGCATCTTTATCCATTTTTGCAAATTCAGTATTTTTAAACATACTCTTACCGCCCATGGAGTGAACGAGATAATATGCGGTGTGAATTCCACTGACTGCTTCCTTGAGTCCATCTCCACTGACAATATCGCCCTGTACAATCTCAATATTTTTGTTTTTCAGAATAGCATCAGGTACTTTTGACGGATTACGAACAAGCAGTCTGAGTTTGATATTTCTCCCCGTGAGTTCAGCAACAAGCCTTTTTCCTATAAAGCCGGTTCCCCCGAGAATCAATACTCTATCATCAGGCTTCAGTTCTAGGCTATCCATTCTTCTCCTGTCCGTGCGTGAATATAAACGTGTTAAAAATATTTTGTTTTTATGCGTTGGCCGGGTTTCCCCGCTTTAATAGTGAGGTTGTCAGCCCGGATGAACCCGTTCTGACGGGGGCAGGTTACCCGACGTAATGACGCCTTCTTCCACAAGAAGAGAAATCCTTATTTTATACTTCTCATATATTAAATGAAATTCCCTTCTGCCTCTATATTACCAGATGGGGAGGGGGTGAGGATTAACTCTTTCCTACAGACAATCTCTACTAATAATTAATTCAAGTTATCATCTAAAAGGAGTCTCCACTTCTTCTGAAAAATTAACAGTCTCATCCCTTACAGATTCAGGCAATATGTCAAGTTTGGATGATAATAGATATTGATGGGTAACATTCCAGTCAGGAATTTGTGAGATACTTAGCTCAGGTTTAAGTGAAGAAGGCATCAATTTGCCTGCGTAAGGGTAGCCATAGGTGGATACGTATGCAATTTTGGATGTTATATTTTGTTGAAGGCTTACCTGGACTGTACCAAAATTGACAACGGTATCAGAAACATCAACATTTATCCCGGAGCCTTGATGTACAGGGAAAAGGAGATGCCCATTAAGTTTATTATACTTAATCCTTGAAATGTGATATTGGCCTTCATCTACAGGTATGTATACATATCCGTTTTCATCAGGCTGAAACATTCTGAACGTTTCAGACTCTCTTTCTTTAAAAAATACGTTAAAACCTTTACCATTTTTGATGTGTACATCGTCGTTAAAGAAAACAAATCTACCGGTAAGTAATTTGTTACCATTTAGTTCTCCGGCAGATTTAACATTGTATGCTGTTGTACCGCAACCAAACAGGAGAGTTGTCAGCATCAGCACCACCAATATTTTCCCCGGACAAAAGGTGCCGATGGCTTTACTTAGAGAAACAGTGTTTGGGCTTCTTTTCTTACTATAACAAAAAATAATATTATGCTTCATAGCCTATTTAATTTACACATACTGCTGGTAGCTTGCCATTGTTCAACCAAAAGAATATTGATTAACTCTAAAGATTGCGTACTTTCATTATTATATTTTTTTTTTGAAAAATTGTATATGTATTTATTCCAAAAAATTAATTATTACCGCAAAAAAATCTTTTACCTCTGAGTGTGTAGTGTTGTGAGTGAAAACGGAGGGTGGTATGCAGGAAGTTTCAGAAATGAGTTATTCTGATAACTGAGTTTTCTGTATATATATCGGCTTTCCCTGCTATTATTTGGCGAAATTTAGCAGAATATTAATTGATAATCCCTGGCGCAAGGAGCTTCATAAATGTGATAAGCTGATTAGTTTGTTATCTCAAATTCTTAATCTTATTTATGGCTTCTTCATGGATTTCATCGAAAGCCGAATCTGTTTTTTTTAACACCTCTGGTGATGTTATTTGCTCTTTTAGCTTCTCTTTAAAATCACTATGTACAGATGTTATTTCCATAATTCCTTCGATTTTTTTTTGACTCTTTTCTACTACTGTCTCAATTTCTATCTTATTCACGTGGCTTTCACTGCGTTTTCTGGCTTCATGCAACATGGTATCGTTTATAATGCTCTTAGCCACTTTCTTGCCTTGTCTGGTCAGGTATGGAGACTTCTTGATATTTGTTATTGCAAGTTCACTATTATCAACATTGTCAACTTTGTCTATTTCATTTGACATGTCAGTTCCCCCCTCATTCTATTTTTTTAAATAACTGATCTTTTTTTCTTCAGCTGTAATATCTTAGTATCCAATTTTTTGGCAGCTTCTAGAGCCTTTTTATATTTTCTTATATTTCGTTTTAATTCCTTAGCAATTTGTTTTTGGATATCCATATATATTCTTTCCCAATCCGGAAATCACATTTACCATTATAACTTGAGCAGTTTTTTAACCATAAAGATTGTAAGTACAATATAATAGTATACATAACACTATTAATGTCAAGAATTATTACCTTCGAATCTGAGGAAACCGGGGAATTCTGAAATCATTATTAATGGGCAAAAAGAACTACGAAAAGAATTTTTTCATAGCGGTATAAACTATCTACCAAATCTGGTTGATACTTTTAGATGAAAATTGGTCCTTGATTATTGAAATCAAGAGTTATTGAATTCAGCTATTAATTGCGGATATCCTTCTTTGTATGTTGGATATTGAAAACGGTATCCCAGCTCCTTTAATCGCTTATTACAGCACCTTTTGTTTTGAGTAGCATCCTTATCTACCTGTTTGATTTCAGGTGGCTTGCACTTAAGTTTTTTTGCCAGCCAGGAAACCACATCCCACATTGGAGCAGATCCATCATCACTTGCTAAATAGTGAGTATACAACTTATTGCCGTCCACTCTTTTTTCGAATAAAAACATCAGTACACCGATGCAGTCTTCTTTGTGGATTCTGTTGGTATAATAAGGGGGCTTAAATTGTATCGGGCCGCTTTTCCCGGCTAAGCTTAACATCCGTCTACGTCCCGGACCATATATCCCGGAGAAACGTACTATCAGGTTATTCTTGTTTTCAGCCAGAACACTCTGTTCCGATAACAGTTGTAACTGCCCATTAAACTTCCTCGGTACCGTTAACGAGTCCTCATCAACCCACTTCCCATCTACCTGGCCATAGACGCTGGTAGAGGAGACTGATATCCAGTGTGGACTATGTTGATTCATTGAAAGCTTATGTAATAGATTATTCAACCCAACTTCATAAATTTCTCTGTAAGCGTTTAAATCGTGTAGCTTTGGTGCAGCCATAAAAAATACCTGATCGAAATCGGTATCTAAATCTGCCAATTCAGCCGGGTTTGTTAAGTCCGCCGCAATGAAACGAATACCCATTTCTTCAATAGGGGGGTGACGTCTCAATCCGACTACATAGTGTCCTTTTTCACTTAAAGCTTTGCCAAGACCTGTTCCGATATCTCCGCAGCCTGCGATTAATATTTTTGCCATTTAGACTCCAGATACATAAATCACACATTCTATAATTTGAATTGCTTATGCCGTCAGCTTCCTGGATATTTTTGCGACGTGTTCACCCTGGAAGCGAGCTCCGGCCAGCTCACTATCAGCTGGCGAACGGCTTCCATCACTGCTGGCTATAGTTGAAGCTCCATAGGGCGAGCAACCGGTAATCTCTCCCATTGCCATCTGCCCTTTAAAAGTATAGGGTAGTCCAACGATCACCATTCCCTGATGCAGCAGTGTTGTATGAAAGCTTAATATTGTAGACTCCTGTCCTCCGTGCTGTGTATTCGTACTAACGAAAACACTTCCAACCTTTCCAACAAGGGCACCGCTCATCCATAACTGTCCTGTGGAATCAAGGAACTGCCGCATCTGTCCGCACATATTTCCGAAACGCGTTGGAGTTCCGAAGACAATGGCATCCGCTTCTGCCAGCTCGTCTGTAGTGCAGATCGGTATATGAGACTGCTTTTCCTGCGCATTTACCGCTCCCATTTTCTCCAGGACCTCCGGGGACAATGTTTCCGGTACGCGCCTGAGGTCAGCCTCTACACCTTCGACAGACCTCGCTCCTTCTGCGACTTCCTCTCCTAATCGATATACATGTCCATATAACGAGTAGTAAACTACAAGTACTTTCATAATAGCCTCCTGTTCTTTAATTTAAAAAGTAATTATGACCTGAATTGAGTGGATTTGTGTCCGCCCGTACCGAACAGTACGTTCGCCAGCCCGACGATCATTCTGGCGGGGGCGGGTAGCCGCATCCTTAAGGTTGCGTAACTTATGAGAAATCCATAGACACTTATCAGATCATGATAAACGCAGGCTAAAGCCTTCGGCTACTATTACCAATATTTTATTTCTCAAAAAGCTTCCTATATTCACCATATCCCTCTTTTTCCAGGTTCTCTTCTGAAATGAAGCGGAGAGATGCGGAGTTCATACAGTAGCGGAGTCCTGTCGGATCAGGGCCGTCATCAAATAGATGCCCGAGGTGAGAATCCGCGTGTTTGCTTCTTACCTCTATTCTCTTCATAGAAAACTTTCTGTCTTCCACTTCCAAAAAATTGTCAGGTTCAAGCGGTTTAGTGAAACTTGGCCAACCAGTTCCGGAAGCAAACTTGTCGTGTGAGCTGAAAAGTGGCTCACCGGAGACGATATCAACATAAATTCCCTCCTTTTTATTGTCCCAATATTCATTTTCGAATGGTCTTTCCGTACCGCTTTCCTGAGTTACTTTATATTGTAACGGATTCAGTTTTTTCAACAGTTCCTCATTGGTGGGTTTGTTAAATTTCTTACTATTACTACTATGTTCTGTTTCCATCTCTTTACCCCAAATCCTTTCCAGGAATTTATCACGACCAGATCCTCTTCTATACATCTTATACCGTAGTGGTCTCTTTTTATAAAAATCCTGATGATATTCTTCCGCTTTATAAAATGCAGTTGCCTTAATAATCGGTGTAACAATTTCTTCGTCGAATCTTCCTGATTTGTCCAATTGTTCTTTAGATTCCTCTGCCAGACGTTTTTGTACATCATTGTGATAGAAAATAGCCGTTCGGTATTGTAGACCCCGATCAACAAACTGGCCGTCCGGATCGGTTGGGTCTATCTGCCTCCAGAACATATTAAGCAGTTTTGAATAACTTATTTTTGCGGGATCATACGTTATCTGGATAGATTCAAGATGAAAGGTAGCTCCTGCAGAAACCTCTTCATACGTTGGATTCTTTTTACGCCCACCGGTATATCCGGATAAAACTTCTGAAATGCCTTCCACTCCTTCGAAAGGGTGTTCCATACACCAGAAGCAACCTCCCGCAAACGTTGCATTCTCCTGTTTCGTTTCAGCAAACAGACTACACGGAATGAAAAGTAAAATAAGAATGAAAAGAAAATGTTTACGATATTTTACTGACATATTTACCTCCGTAGTTTTGTTTCAATAGTTAGTATATCACTATAATATCTTATTAATTACGTGTGAAAAAAAGTTTTTTTGATAAATATTCCTAAAGTTTGGAGTGCAGTAACCGTGTTACTGCTTTATTATGCATCATCACGGATGATGCACTCCATATTAAGAAGAAGTCGTTTCATGGATATGTTTAATCCATTGCGCAAAGAAATCGAGGCAATGTCCCCGCCATCTATTCAGTGGTTTATCAATATCAAGATTTATCGGAAGTTCGACATCTTTTCTTCCTTTTCTTACGTCTCTCTGATACTCATATACAAGCCTTTCTGCGGGATATTCCGGATGTCCAAGGTGCGCGATAAACCGGTGATCAATACTCTCGAAGATAATGTACCCTGCTACATCAGAATGAGCAAGGAGGTTTATCTTTCCCTCATCGCGCTTCTTTTCCATCGGTTTATCCGGTAAGCTGGAAAAGCTGGAAAAAGGGCACCAGAACAGATCATCCAGACCTCCTGTAATCTTATGATGGGGGTAGAGATTTTTTGTTTCAAGTACTCCAAAAATCTTCTTTCTGTAAACCTCTTTTTCAACCCCCATAAACTTTGCGAATGCAAGCCCTCCCCAGCATATACCAAGAGTTGACGTAATATTCATTTTAGCATAATCAATTATTTCACAGACCTCATCCCAGAAAATGACCTCATGAAACGGGATATCTTCCACAGGGGCACCTGTCAGTATCAGGCCATCGAGCTTCTTTTCTGCAACAGCTTCTTCAAAGAAAACATAAAGATTTTCAAGGTGGGGATTTTCAGTGCTGTAGTAGTTATGGGTCTTCAGACGTATCCATACCGGCTCAACCTGGAGAATAGACCTGCCCAGTGGATAAAGGAGATTAAATTCGTAGGTCTCAGCCTGTGGCATAATATTTAAGATCCCGATGCGGATTGAAGGGAATTTCTCCTTACGCGCCTCCTCCGGTGTTTTACACACAATACCGTGATCTTTAAGCAGTTTCTCTGCATGATAATTTTCCGGTATTACAATTGTCATTTTTTTATTTATCCTTCAGTAACTTTCAGTGCAGAATCAATAGCATCAATTATATCATCAATATTCTCTATTCCAATCGAAAGCCTTACAAGGTCAGGCGTAATACCACTCGCTTGCTGTTCATCTTCAGAGAGTTGAGAATGGGTAGTGCTTGCCGGATGAATTGCGAGTGATTTTGCGTCGCCAACATTGGCGAGATGAGAAAACAGTTTGAGATTATCGATAAATTTTTCTCCACTCTCTTTACCTCCCTTAATACCGAAGACAACCATCCCCCCGAAACCATTCTCAAATTGAAGTGAGGCATTTTTGTATGCAGGATCGTTTTCAAGGCCGGGATATCTCACCCAGTCAACAAAGGGATTATCTGAAAGATATTGCGCGACTCTCATAGCATTTTCTGAATGTCTCTGCATTCTGAGATGGAGGGTTTCTATCCCCTGTAGAAACATCCATGCGTTATCAGGACTTATACATGCCCCCAGATTTCTTAAAGGAACAAGTCTCATTCTCAGGATAAAGGCAAGACGGTTTAAGTCGCCCAGGTCATGTGCGTACCTTAAGCCATGGTATGACTCGTCGGGTTCATTGTAGAGCCTGAATTTTCTATCAGTCCAGTCAAACTTCCCGCTGTCGATTACAATACCACCGATACCGGTACCATGGCCTCCAAGCCACTTGGTAAGCGAATGGACAACAATATCGGCGCCATCTTCGATTGGCCGGTAAAGATACGGCGTTGTGAATGTAGAGTCAACCACTAAAGGCAGGTGATGTTTTTTCGCTATTTTAGCAATCTCTTTTATATTTGCTACATCAAGGACCGGGTTCCCGATTGTTTCAGTAAAAATCAGCCTGGTCTTATCAGTTATCACCTTCTCAAAGCTATCAGGCTCAAGTGGATTAACAAAATGAGACTTTATTCCAAAACCGGGCAGAATATTCTTGAACATGGTATACGTGCCGCCATAAAGATTGTTGGCAGCCACAAACTCATCTCCATTACTACAGATATTAATAATAGTATAAAATATTGCGGAAGTTCCTGAGGCGAGCGCCAGCGCTCCGGCTCCTCCCTCAAGCTCTGCCACTCTTTTTTCAAGGACATCATGAGTGGGGTTCATGAGTCGCGTATAAATGTTTCCCAGTTCTTTTAATGCGAACAGATCTGCCGCGTGTTTCGTATCTCTGAATACATATGAGCTTGTCCTATAGAGAGGCACTCCCCTTGAGGTTGTCTCATCAATCACTGCCCCTGCATGCAGTGCCTTTGTTTCGATCTTGTATTCCTTTGGCATTTAGAATCTCCTTATTTCCCTGTAAATACTGGTTACCTGATTACTGAGCATATACATCTATCCCTATTAATTCATTATCTCAAGCCAAGCAGTCTTTGAGCATTCTTAAAATATATTTTTGCTAAAACTTCATCAGGTAAAAACAGACCATAAACCTTCCACTCACCGGTTGGTGGGAATGGATGATCGTAATAATCAAAGTATTCATCTTGTGTTTGAAAAAAACGATAATAGATTTTATATCTTGGCTGAATAGATTTGCCTGGATAACGGTCGGTTCCGAACAGTACGCGATCTTGATATTTTATAAAAAACTTTCTTGCCGTGTAAGGTTGCCGTCCGAGTTCTGCTACTCTGCCGGCAACATCCACATATAAATTTGGGTAAGCATCAAGAAGCTTGCCAAGCATCATTAAATCTTCAGCACTATTACCGACATGAGCCCCAATAAAAATTGTATTGGGATGTCTTGCAATCACCCGATTTCGTTGCTCGATGATAATCTCACGTTTTGGAAATGCAGCACCATAAAAACTCCAATCCGGGTGCCTTTTTAACTGCATCAAGCGTTCATTAAATCGATCAGTCGGTTTAAAAAATGCCATTGGATCCGCTGAGTGTATTAGCACTGGCATACCAAGTTCCCCCGCTTTGGCCCAGACAGGATCTAAGCGGACATCATCAATTGCCAGAATCTGACCTGTTTTATCTTTAACGGTCAACCCCAGGTTCTTAAAAATTTTTAAACCCCTGGCCCCTTTTGCATGTGCGGCACTCAGGAATGCCACCATTTGCTCACTAAAATCTGAGTCATCTATTTTCGAAAAATCAAGATTACAAAAAATGATAAATCGATCAGGATCATATTGCGAAAATTTCTCCAACATTCGATCCAGCTTTACCCCATAACCACCACTCAAATTGATGATAGCTTTAATCCCCAGTGCATCCATTTTTTCAAGCAGGAATGTTGGGGTTAAGTCACTTGAAAAATGTGTATGCACATCAATGACCGGATATTTTGGTTTACCAGGGATAGATTGTTTTTGAACAAGGTTTGACTCTGGTTGGTAATCTAAGACCAGGTCTCCTTTGATATATAATGCCTGGCTTACATGGTCCTGATTGGTGCACCCAAACATTAAGCCAACAGCTATAGCAATAACGCATGCGTAATGTTGTCGTGTACGACTTGTATACTTGTCCCAATCAGGATTGTAAGACCTATCTGGTTTGAGGATGACTAACAATCGATTGATATTTTTGATAATCATTTTTTCATGCAATGGATTCTAGATTCATGCCAGTAGATGAAAGGAAATTGCTTTTATAGAGCAGGGGACATTTGATAATCATATACATTCAAACAGTCTCTCTTTCTGTTGACAGGGAGAAAATTGATTACTTAATCCTTTTTGAAAGAATTTGCTCTGCTTGTTCAGATAATCTCTCTGCCTCCTCTTTCTTTCCTGTTTTCAGATAAAGCGAAGCCAGCTCTTTCTGGACATATGCAACATTCTGATGGTCCGGCCCAAGAGTTTTTTCCAGTATTGTCAACACACGCTTAAAAAGAAACTCTGCTTCGTCATACCGTCCCTGATCTCTGTAAAGTTGTGCCAGATTATTCAGGGACAAGGCCACATCCGGATGCTCCGGGCTGAGTATCTTTTCATCTATTTCAAGTACCTGCTTATACATAGGCTCGGCCTCTTCATATTTCCCCTGGTCATGATAAAGTCGCGCCAGATTATAAAGGGCCGTTGCAACTCTGGGATTATCTGCGCCAAAGGATTTCTCTAATATTGTCAACGCTTGCTTATAAAAATCCTCAGCTGCAGCTTGCTTACCCAGGGCTTTATATATTAAGGCTAGATTATTCAGGGATGTTGCAACCTTTGAATGCTCCTGGCCAAAGGTTTTCTCCGCAACCTTTAATGCTTCATTGGCAGCACTTACCGCGTTCCTGTACTGGCCCTCTTGATAAAATTTAATCACCTTGCTATTCAGTTCTTTCCACAATGCCTCCTGGGCATAAACCGGAAAGGTAAACAGTAACGCTATAGTCAATATAACAATAATCCTTAACCGATAAGTGGTCGGAAACATTACATGCTCCCTCAGTATCTTCTTCCGCATAATTTCTCCTCTTTTAGTTGGTTACTTGAATGTCTTATAATTGTATACATATCCATACTATCTTATTAAAAACGTAGGAAAAAGCTTTTTTTAAATAAATACTCTTTCATTCAATGAGTTAATTCAATATTGCCCTCTGTCATTCCCATGAAAATGGGGATCTAGTTGTCCGGATGATGATAATTTCAGGGTGGCTAACAGACTGTGTCACAATGTCATTCTGAGGAGGAACGACGAAGAATCTCTATTTGTCACCCCTAGATTCTTCGCTGCACTCAGAATGACATGTGTGTATTATTCCGGATTGCAATACCGTCTGTCAGTAATTGTGAATTGTGAATTGGGAGTAACAGAGAAATGTGAAAGTATAAAGGGAATATGCCTCGTTTTCTATTTTTCCAATCTCTCTGGGATGTTTTTTGCATTTGCGAAACTTAATGTATTGCTAGATTCAGTTACAATACGTTTGTTCTATGCGATAGGCATAGTGATGATATACCAATACCAGGAAGACGTTGTCCATAAGTTTTAAATTAGAATCTGGTCTGAATTTCCTCTTGTTTTCCTTGATATAATCTACTAGCATACCGACATGGAAATTTCAGTAACTATGTTTCCATGTTATACTTGTTGAATAAACTAATACATGGAAAGCGTTCCATTGTATAAAGGTAATACATGGAAAATTTTCCATGTATTCACACTGTTAAATTACTTTAGTAACTTTTTTACTTATTCCTTCGATAGGTGTTTTTTTGGGGCTAAAAATGAATAGAAATATGGATGCAATTCGTAAAATTGTTCTAACTGTTCGTGACGCTGGCGAAGCTGTTAAATTTATTGACGGCATGGATGAAGATACATTTAATTTTAACGCAATGCTCCTTGAAGAGGCTGGGCTTGCTAAATGTATGGTAAAAATGCCTGGTAATAGCAATACCATCCCTATATTAGTAATTGTATGGAGATTAACTTGGGATGGCTTTGAGTTTGCAGACTCCATCACCGATGAAACAATATGGAACAAAGCAAAAGATAATTTATTAAAGCCTGCAAGCTCTTGGACTTTCGGCATTCTTACTGAATATCTGAAAGCTGAATTAAAACAAAGGTTTTCCATTTAATAATGTCCTTAAATCTTGTACATGATTACCTTTAATTATGGCACCATATTCTATAAACCTTTTACCAAATTCATCATCTTCCTTTTGTGCGGCTCAATACGCAGCCTTTACTTGCTGTATATATGATTTTTCTAATAATTGTAATTGCTTGTATATATCCAAAAGAATTAGCCCAAAAAAAAGATTAACTTAAAATAAATTATTGTAGATCAACACAAAGCTAATTTAACAAAGCTCTGAACCCGACCGGAGAATGCTCTTCTGATTTTCTCACTCCATGTCCGGCGGGTTAGCTATGCCGTTAGGTGCCTGGAGGAGATGAATAATGCATGAGAATCCAGAAGCGTATGTGAGTTCAGCAAAGCAACTCATGGAGCTTAATCAAAAAAGAGAAAAAGAAGCTCTGCGAAAAGAGGCCGCTGCAAATAAGACTACACAGCTCGCATCTGAGCAAGTAGCTTTACTAAAAGAATCTAATGAATTAGCGAGAAAGGCACTTGCCGAGGCCAATCTTAGATCAGAACAAGAGAGGGCCTTGCACGAATCAAACGGCACTGATGTAGTTGATATAAAGCCAAACTTTTTTGGTTTAGGTGCAAACTTGAATGAAGCATGGCGTAGGTTTAAAAAATGGCATTCGAAATAAAACACCTAACAATTAGATGGACATTGACTCGAAATGCACGTCCGGTCTATGTCTTATTGTATAGTATGTTTTTAGTTGTTCTCTCGCATGTCATCTAGGACGTTAGATGCAAACAAATATGAATCAAGATATCGCAAAAACAATCAGGAAATCTGTTTGTGCAATAGGATATTTAACTGTTCCTATGGAAGAGCATAAAAAGGATCCTACTAATCCTGACTTTTTTATTGTTGGGACTGGTTTTCTCGTTTCTGAAGATTTAGTCATGACTAATCGTCATGTCTTAGAGGGCCTATATAAGCAGGAAGACGAAAAAGGAATTCCTAAAGAACAATTTTTGATCTCTTTTGTTTACCCGCAAAAAGATAATGAACCAAATTGGCAACTTTGCTATACAGGAATAACTAAATCATTCATTCCAAATGAACTAGATAGGCCAGACATAGGATTCATAGGGTTTTCAAGAGAGCAAACATCAAATGATTTCGATCAATGTAAACCCGTAGTATTTGATGATCTTTCAGGAGTTAACGTGGGCGATCCTGTTGCAATGTGGGGCTATCCAACTGGAACCGCTCTTTTGCAACCAGATTTAGTATATACTCAAACCCAGAAATTATGTCGTGTTGGGCCAGTATTACAGCAAGGTTATATTTCAGCAGGAACACCTTTTGAAGTTGAACCTGGCACTCTAGAGTTTTTACTTGATATCCGTACATACAATGGCATGAGTGGCTCCCCTGTATTTAATCCAAAAAACGGAAAAATAATTGGGATTCATTATAAAGGTAACAAATTAACTACTTCTGTTGCGGTAGCACTTAGCAATATAGATATTGAGTTTTGGCTTACTAGATTGAATGAGGAAGGCATCTAACGAGCTGCTCAACCAGACCGCGAAATACGCGGTCTGATTTTAAGTCAACATTTTGCGCGGCTGGTTAGCGAAATCGTTAGAAGGAAATACCTATGGTTGGAAAAAAAAGATTGAATATAAAGCAAGGCCTTGAAGTCAAGATAGTATTAAAACAGGATCAAAAAAGTGGCAAATTGACCGAAGGAGTTGTCAAAGATATCTTGACAAAGTCGCCTTCACATCCTCATGGCATAAAGGTAAGATTGACTAGTGGAGATGTAGGACGAATCAAAGAGATATGCCAATGACACTTTCCATTAACGGTGACTCTTTTCCAAAACTGTTGAGTCTGTTTTTTTCAAGCAAACATATTCTAACCAAATCTTCCAGGTGACGCTGAAAAGCGCGCACCTGAAGATAATGTTAGCTGAAAACAAAAATCGAATGCGGAGGAATTTTGGAAATCTCTGATGAAGTAAATCGTGGGCAAGAAGTTTATTCAAAGCCAATTCTTTCTATTTATGATCTTTGGGTACTAGGTATATCCAATCAATTTATTTGGAAATGCCCAACAAAAAGGCTTTTGGCTCACTTTAACAATCACATTTCCTCAAACCACCTCGATATTGGTGTGGGTACTGGGTATTTCATAGATAAATGTAATTTACCTACGGCTACTTGTAGAATCGGATTGATGGATTTAAATCAAAATAGTTTAAATGAAGCGGGAAAAAGAATTAAACGATACAAACCATCTAAGTACAGATTCAATGTATTAGATGAAGTAAAATTAGATATATCCAAATTTGATTCAATTTCTGTAAATTATTTGTTTCATTGCTTGCCTGGTAAACTGTCAGATAAATTAGTTGTACTCGATAATGTAGACCATTTATTGTTGAATAATGGAATTATATTCGGTTCAACTATTTTGTCTCATGGTGTCGCTAAAAGTCGCGCTGCTATAAAGTTAATGTCGCTTTATAACAAAAAGGGTATTTTTTGCAATGCTGAAGATAGTATCGAGGATTTAGAGAGTTACTTATCAAACAAATATTCTGATTATAAAATTGAAGTGCAAGGCTGTGTTGCAATATTTAGCGCTACTAAACTATGCAGCTAACGTTACAAACGAAGAACAGGGTCAGACTTTAATTTTGATTTAAATTCTGTACTCACACCTATAAGGCCTCTTTATGTAAATGAAACAATAATAACGCTTGACCCCTTTAGATGACCCCTTTATCCCCTTTGACAAATTGATGTGAATTGCCCCCACTGCTCCTTCTTCGTTCAGGAGAGTTTTTTTGCTAAACTATCACTTTATTACCGTTGCGATTCGTGCTTTTAAAGGAATATTATTAGAGTGCAGGCTGGGAGTTTGGCCATGCATATCAAAGTCCAGCTTAACTTCAGGACGGAATATTAAGCAATGGGTAGAACCTCCAAAATGAAACATACCCAGCTGTTCACCCTTTTTAACATGCTGGGTTTCATATACGGTGATCTCATTTGATGACACTTCAGCCATGCCCACAAACATAACACACATCAATCCAATATCAGGATTATCTGCCTGGATGAAGATTAACGCACGAGTTGCCACCTGAGTAATATATCCCTGTGAGTCATTTGGCCCGGCCGGATCAAAACCCTCTACCAGTGATTCGGCATAGTAAGAACCATCTATCACTTTTGTTTTTACAATTGTTCCGCTGACAGGACTATGCCAACGATGATAACTTAACGCACTCAGGAAGGCTTGATAAATAGTTCCTCTCTCAAATTGTGCGCTTAGTGGGTCTCCATCCAGCATGTGATTTAATGAGTATGGCTGTGCTTTGATCCAGAATAGATCATTTTGCCTGACCTTTCTCGCCAGTCGATACGGAGCAGACTCACACGCATTAACAATAACAGAATCGTCGTCAGGGCTGGCGACGGGCCTTTTGCCTTTGCGGAATTGTCGAGTAAAGAAATCATCCCATGAAGTAAAACCATAAAAAGGCTTGCCGGGATCACACACAAAATCTTCGGCAAAGTTTGGCATGGCTTTCATTGCATCGCAGCCAAACCAACCATTCTCAGGATCATCATTCAGAACATGTCTAGATTCTTTAGAAGATAAGAATACTGCCCATTGATCAAGTATTTTCTTAAGCTGAAGGTTTACTTTTTCATTCAAGAAAGCGGATGTCCCTGCCGGAGTTCCCATCGGCCAATCGATAGCAGCATTAATAGGAAAACCCACTAGACCGGTCTGATTAAATTCAGGTGCAGCGGTTAAAGTCTGATTTATGAGCTTGAGCATATGTTGATAGTCTTGAATTTGAGGATTACCAGTAGGATCATTCTTAAATTTTGGTGAATCAGGAATCTGATCAAACATCTGGTTGAACAGCATGAATAATTCAGGATCATTCTCAATCAATTCCTTAAATTCCTGAACAACCGGCAGAAGAGGTTTCTCCGAAGCTTTTGTTCTCTGAACAAGGGCTTTTGCACTCTGGTCCAAGGTCTGCTGATCAGATGGCAACCATTCACCTACCCGGTATGGAGCTGTTGATTTTGTTGTTATCTCCGGATTAGTAGAGCAGCCAAAAGAGAACAAAAGCATCATAGAGAACACTAACATTAGTTTTTTCATTTTTAATTTATTCTCCAGGTTGGTTTAAGAAAACTATTTATTGTATTACCGCTATTCCTTCCGGTTCCAAAGATCACTACTATCGATTTAGCCAATTATAGATAGTCAGGCTATAAATGACATGCTTCCCATAAACTGGACCAGTTGTAAAGTTAGTATTGTGGTACAATTAATGAGATGATAGGAATTTGCTTTTTAGTGATTTTGTACGAATAACAAAATAGTTGATGAAAATCAAGAAATATTTTGATAATGTTATGCTGGAATTAACATTATCAAAAAAGCAGTGGCAATGGCTGAAAAAAGCGGTAGATTTGTCACTCTTTAGCCCCCATATAATACGGAGAAAACAAGTTCCTAATTTGATAGTATAAATATCAATGAAACAATAATAACGCTTGACATTATTAACGAGGTGCAATACTATCTAATGGATGATTAAAGACTTTGCTTGCAAAGAAACAGAGAAGATATTCAGTCGTAGAATATCACTCAGGCTTCCAAGGGACATACAAAAAATTGCCCGAAGAAAACTTGAAATAGTTGAAGCTGCTGAACTCCTGGTGGATTTACGTATACCACCGAACAATCATCTTGAAAAACTGTCAAAAGACAGGAAGGGGCAATATAGTATCCGTATTAATGATCAATGGCGTATATGCTTTGAATGGCGTAAAGGAGATGCTTACAACGTTGAAATAATAGATTATCATTAGGAGGCAAAGATGGCAAAGAAGATATTAGATCCAATTCATCCGGGTGAAATTCTCATGGA
The DNA here is from genome assembly GCA_018670825.1 of Candidatus Scalindua sp. GTDB lineage: Bacteria > Planctomycetota > Brocadiia > Brocadiales > Scalinduaceae > Scalindua. Next base: position 18,416 of record JABHIW010000073.1, read on the forward strand.
AGAATTTCTCAAACCTATGAGCATTAGTCAGTACAGGCTGGCTAAAGATATTACTGTACCCGCACGTAGAATAAATGAAATTGTTCATAGAAAACGTTCTATTACCCCGGATACAGCTTTAAGGCTATCAAAGTTTTTTGGTCTTTCAGAAAGGTTTTGGATAAATCTTCAGGCAAGATATGATCTTGAAATGGAAAAAGATAGATTAGAGAAACGACTTGATGAAGAAGTGCATGTTTACACTCCTGCTATATAAATGTTGCCGCAAAACCTGCACATAGCAATTGCATGAAGCCGACTACCAATAATATTTATTTAGACTACCGCTTCAAGCCTCTATTGCAAGCATACGCAGAGGTGATGGTTACTTATGTGGAATGTCAGCAAAAAACCAATGTTAATCGTCCGGATAAACACAGAGATGTTCTTACTGCCAAACTTAAAGATTTTTTTCTGCATCGTACACAGTTAGACCCTATACTTCTTGCAATAACAAGAGATAGGCAATTAATTACAGAAAACATAAATATGGGCGCTGCCCCAGGATTTTAGAAAATGGAAAATAGTGACGATTTTATAGTGATTACGGTTAGCGGGCCTGACGCTCCGGGCATTGTTTCATCAATTACATCAATACTGTCAGAAAATGCCGTAAAAATAATTGATATTGAGCAGATTGTTATTCGCAAGTTAATATTATTGTCTATGATGCTGGACTTAAGAGAAAGCAAGGGTGGGCAAATATCATTGTTAAAGGATTTACTGCTTGAGGCAAAAAGACTTAATGTAGAGCTTGACTTTAAGATAGCTTCATATGAAGAACATTTACAACATGATAATAATTTTATGTATGCAGTTACCTGTCTGGGAGAGAAAATAACTGCTCAAGTAGTTGCTCAAATCTCTCATGCTATATATTCAGAGAATGTCAATATTGAAAGAATTACACAACTCAGCCAGGGAGAGTTATGCTGTATTGAGATGATTGTGAAAACGGACAAAACCATAAATGTTCAAGACATGACAGGGAAGCTGCTTTCCATAAGCACGGATTTTGGTGTTGATATAGCTGTTCAAAAGGAGGATATCTTCAGAAGATCAAAAAGGCTTGTTGTGATGGATATGGACAGTACGCTTATACAGGTTGAAGTTATAGATGAACTGGCAAAATCTGCTGGAAACGGCGAAGAAGTCAGCGGTATAACAAGTAAGGCTATGAACGGCGAGTTAAGTTTTAATGAGTCGTTAAACAAACGAGTGGAATTGCTCAGGGGTCTTGACGAAAATATTCTTGATGAAATTTACCATAATATTCCATTCACACCTGGTGCAAAAAAACTGGTAAAAATATTAAAAAAACTGGGTTATAAAACTGCGGTGATAAGCGGTGGATTTACCTTTTTTACCGATCGATTAAAAAATGAGCTAGGCCTGGACTATGCCTTTGCCAATAAACTTGAGATAAAAGATGGAAAGTTAACCGGTAAGGTGCTTGGAGAAATAATCAACGGTGAATCTAAAGCAAAAATTCTTGAAGATATAGCTGATAAGGAAAATATTACTTTGGATCAAGTCGTGGCTATAGGAGACGGAGCAAATGATTTACTCATGCTTGACAAAGCAGGTTTAGGAATAGCGTTTAACGCCCACAAGACGGTGAGAGAAAAAGCTGACTATAACATATCACAAGAAAATCTGGATTCTATAATCTATCTTCTGGGTATTAGCGAAAAAGAGAAAAATACAATATAATTTAAAATCTTGTAACGAGAAGCGCATTTTGGGCCACCTAATAATAGGCTGTTGTCAAACGTAAAAGGCCACAATTCCACAAAAAATATTATCATTACAAGATGAAAAACCTGGTCCCCATGATCAATCATATTGCCTCTGCATTAATCAACGCTCTTTTCATATTCTCAAATATTTCCGTTGTCTGGCCATCCGTTAAATCACCTCTGTTAACCTTGAAACATAACCCTATCCTCAAAGCATGGAGTGTGTGGATTTGCATGTCATCAGGGTATTCCAGGATTAATGATTCCCATTGCAAGTTGGCATCAGGTTCATTACAAAAGTTTTCCTTCCCTGCTTTGAGTGTCAGGCTCATTCGTTTCAAAATCATTGTCCAGATTATTCGGGTCATTATAGTCAATGTAGACAAAATATCTCGTATAATCCCTCTTAAATTGCCTCCTGAATAATATCTTAAAAAACAGTTGTAGTCTTACTGTATTGTGTTTTAATGATACACTATTAAGAAAAGAGATTACTTATAATTATAAGCTGTGTTTAACTTAAGAGGTATAGATGAAGCGATTTCATGTTATTTTGATAAAACCTTCTCGATACGATGATGATGGTTATGTTATCAGTTGGTTCCGTGGTGTGCTTGTTTCTAATTCTATGGCGGTGATTAATGCACTTACAGAACAGTCAGATCGTCAGAAGGTATTAGGTCCGGATGTGGAAATCATAACTCATTTCTATGATGAAACTGTCCGGAGGATACCGGTAAAACGTCTGGTTAGGGAAGTGCAGTCAGGCGTTGACCGCGCGGTTGTATGTATGGTTGGCGTTCAGACAAATCAATTTACTCGTGCTGTTGATCTCGGCAAGGAATTCATAGCATGCGGTCTTAACGTAATGATTGGAGGATTTCATGTTAGTGGGTCCATCCAGATGCTTCCCCGTGTTCCGGATGAAATACAGGACGGTATTGATGCCGGCATTACTATGGTTGCCGGAGAGGTTGAAAATCGCTGGGGGGAGTTGCTGAAGGACGCTTACAATAATTCGCTCAAACCACTTTACAATTTCCTGAATGATCAACCGTCACTGGAAGGTGCGGTAACTCCATTTGTTTCTAAAGAGATCCTTTCGTTTTATGGCGTTTTACGCCAGACGTCATTTGATGCGGGACGGGGCTGTCCCTTTAAGTGCTCTTTTTGTACGATCATAAATGTACAAGGCAATACCATGCGTGGGCGCTCACCGGACGATATTGAAGCGTTAATCAAACGAAACCAAGAACAAGGTATTAGAGGATATTTTGTTACGGATGATAATTTTGCTCGTCATCCACACTGGGAAGAAATTACTGATCGCATCATTTCCTTAAAAGATAAGATGCACGTCTCTCTTATGGTGCAGACCGATACGATGTCATATCGGATTCCAAGGTTCGTTGATAAAGTTGCACGAGCCGGTTGCCGACGCATTTTTATTGGTATGGAAAGTGTCAATTCTGATAATTTGAAGGCAGTTAGCAAACCACAGAATCGTATCAATGATTATCGTACAATGCTTCAGACATGGCGTGATGCCGGCGTAGTAACTCATGTCGGGTACATTATAGGTTTTCCCGGTGATACCTATGATTCGATTATGCGAGATGTGGAGCGTCTGAAACAGGAACTCCCTATTGAATTCGTAGAGTTTTTTATGATGACACTACTGCCAGGTTCACAGGACCATCTTGATAACTATCTGAAAGGTGTGCCGATGGCAAAAGATATGAATGAATATGACACAACCCGGCCTTGCATGGAACACCCCAAAATGAGTCGTAATGAACTAATGCGGGCTTACCGGGATGCGTGGAGATCCTTTTATTCCCGCAAACATGTTGAGACGATTTTGAAACGGAGGAAAGACCGCCGGAGGAAAAATATTGCCAGACACATGATATGGTTTCGAAACGCAGTTTTTATTGAAGGCCTCCATCCTTTTCTTTTTGGCCTTTTTCGGATTAAGGGTAGAAAACGGCGCTCACCAAAGTTTCGTACGGAGTTCGTTCCCGTTTATTATTGTCGCAGGACCTGGGATATTGCCTCATGGGTGGCCCGTACTCTGTTAATGGTTGTTGAGTTGAGATACTTGTACTATAAGGCAAACCGGGAAAAAAACAACGATTACATGGATATAACTATCACTCCGAAATCACCGGTAAAGAAGGCCTTCCTCTCAGAGGAGACCAGCACGTCATAAATCATAATTGGGATCCTCATAAGAGATTCTTCGCTTTTGCTAACTGCCGAACCGGTAGAAACGTAATCGGGTGAATCCAGAACCTATTTCATCACTTTTGTTGCTGTTCTTACTTTGTACAGCGACTGATCTTCGCTGATTTTTATTTTACCTGAACTACCATTAGTCATCTTTTGGAAAATCAACTTTGCTTTGATGGCATGATCACTAATTTCTGCCTTTTTGGCTTCCTAAGAATTATCTTTCTCCTTGTTTACTTTTCAAGCTGTTTCAATATATTCACAAATAGTGGTTGGTTCGGGTACCGGCAGACCGTCTTCATTTAAGCCGTCAATGTGAAATGAAATAGCTTCCTTGATATTTTCTTCGGCATCGCTAACTGTCGAACCGGTAGAAACGCAACCGGGTAGATCAGGTACATATGCTGAGTAATTTTCTGGACCTTTTTCAATGACGATGGCATATCGCATATCTTATCCTCTTTAATACTGCCTTTTGTTTTGACCCAATACTATCCATCTTCTTCAATACTTTTTATGATATTACGAACTTTCATTTAGGTTCCCAATCAAGTTAGGAATGACATTACTTGATCTGAAATCTTATACTCGTCTAAACTAAGTACTAAAGATTCTGAAACCTGCCCGACTCCGTCATTCAGGCGGGTAAATTCAGAATGACAGTAATGGTGTTTTGCCTATTCCCGGACAACCTGTCGAGGTTTGAACCGCTAGTTTTCTTTAATTACTCTTTTGAAATAATAATTAACATTATTAACACCACAAAGTTCCCATCCATCTTTGCCAAGTTCATTAAGCATTGACAAATCTTTTTTGAGTATCCGTCCTCTAGGACTTCTATATTTAGTTTCTATATATTTATCATTCGCAAAATTTACTTCTAACGTTTTATATTCCCATTGTATTTCAGGGGTTTTTTCTTTAGCTTGCACTGACATGTTTGAAAACATCAAACCAGCAACAAAAACAATTATAACCATAAGCCACAAATGATGCTTTTTCATTACTAGACTCCTTTCTAATTTAAAAAAATGTGTCAGGACTGTCTGACTAACATAATTATTTCGTCAAAGGGCAATACCTATTTTATAGGCGTTGTCCGTATTTTACTATAACTTCTTCAACAAATTTTCCGGTATTATAAATCTATATAGACATTTTTAAAAAGACCATTTCATCTCCTTCTCCCTTAATATTTTTTTTTGTGGTCACCTGCTATACTCCAAAGCATTGAGTGTCATTCTGGAACAATAGTGTACTGGCATGATACATAATACGCTCTCAATCAAGCTTTGTTGTCAGTTGTAGATTTCTCTCCACTTGTTATATCAGCAAATAACACACCTACAGTGCTGTTTAACAAAATATCGTTTACTTTAATGGGTTTGGCATTTCCGTTGCGGAAGTAGTGCTGTCTTATGATTATTTACTGAAATGTTTGTCAACGGACAAGTGTTCATTCCGGGAGAGTATGTAAGCTTAGTTACTGTTACCCGTATGCTCTCCAATTATCAACTATTTTGTATATTTAAATTTTCTTTGGAGTTTATTATGATCTTACGTCCTTCACAACCTGAACTGCAACAAAGATATTCGGCTGGAGAAAAACACAATCATTGGGAAGCGGTTTTGCACCGCTTATTTTTCTCTTTTGCGCTACTTACTGTTATATGCCTGACTACTTCGGCAGTATTCGCAAAACCACCTTTCCCAACAATTTCCTTACCGGAAAAGTCTCAGGGAGAGCGAGCTATTCAAGCACTGGCTGGTAAGTTGCCTGCGGTTGCAGCCTGGTATGGAACAACTCCTCAGCAATTCGCTACAATGATGATCCAAGACAATACTGCCTGGTTAGACACTGAAGGTCGGTTGTTCTTTATTGACGAATTTCCTGAACCAGCGGTTGAAGATGGAGATTCTACCCTTGCTGAAGAGTCATTTCCTTATGATCAGACATTTATACTGCATAGCCGTCCAGGAGCAAAACGAGTCCTTTTTCTGGACTTCGATGGCCATCTGACAACAGGAACTGCCTGGAACTCATCCTATGGAGATCCGATTATTTCTCCTGCGTATGATATGGATGGAGATCTGACTTCTTTCAGTAATACAGAGATGGATCGCATTCAAAATGTGTGGCGAAGTGTTGCTGAGGATTATGCGCCGTTTGATGTGGATGTAACTACGGAGGACCCGGGCCAGGACGCCATTAACCGCAGCAGTAGCACTGACGACCGCTACGGCACACGTGTAGTGATGACCGTAGACGATTTTGCCGGTTGTGGTTGCGGAGGGTTTGCGTATGTGGGTGTTTTTGACTATGTGGGAGACTACTACAAACCTGCTTTTGTATTCAACACCAGTGAAGTAGGTGTGGCAGAAGCAGTTTCACACGAGGCAGGTCATAATCTTGGTCTATCACACGATGGCGCTATAGGTGGTACCTCTTATTACAGCGGTCACGGTAGCGGTGCAACAGGTTGGGCCCCGATTATGGGTGTAGGTTACTACAAACAATTAGTACAATGGAGCAGAGGAGAATATGCAAACTCCAACAATTCCCAGGATGATATTCAGATCATCCAGAACAATGGAGCATTGCTTATGGCAGATGACCATGGTAATGATCAGGCAAATTCGACTGTACTTGGCAATACAACTGACGGTACCACGGTTTCTCTCAACGGTACCGGTTTAATTGAACGCAGAACTGACATTGATTTTTTTCGTTTCGTAAGCGGCAACGGTAATGTTTTGCTAAGTATCAATCCCGTCCCGCTGAGTCCTAATCTGGATATCCTTGCTGAACTGTACGATGCAAGCGGCTTCCTGATTGCGACCTCCAATCCGGTAGAAGGTCTGTCTGCTTCCATCAACGAGACGGCGCTGCCTGCGGGCGAATACTTCATTTCTATTGATGGTACCGGTAAGGGTGATCCACTGGGAACCGGTTACACTGATTATGCAAGCCTTGGCCAATATACTATCAGTGGAAGCGTTCCTGATCCTGGCGGTCTGCAATCTCCGGTAGCTGTGGCAACTGCGACTCCTCCCCTGAACGGCCCGGCACCTTTCACGATATATTTATTTGGCAATCAATCCTATGATCCTGACGGTGACATTCAAAGTTCCGAATGGAATTTTGGTGACGGCAGCGATAATTCACTTAACAGTGATCCTGCCCACACCTATTACGCTCCGGGTAACTACACGTCAACTCTCACCGTGGTTGATAACGATGGCCTGTCTGATAGTGATACTGTCAGCATCACGGTGGATAACAAAGCACCGATTGCAATGGCTTCGGCAGATTCTACTTCTGGTACCGCACCATTAAACGTCAACTTTGACAGTATCGGTTCCAATGATCCTGATGCACCGTACGGAATGATTACCGGCTATTCCTGGGACTTCGGAGACGGTGGCGGTTCGAACAGTGCAACTCCATCGCATACATATAATTCAGCAGGTATTTTTGTCGTAACGCTGACGGTGACCGATGATATTGGTGATACCGGTACAGATACGGTTACAATTGATGTATCTCAACCACCCACTATCAATCAATATCCGATCAGCGAGAATTATGTTTCAGGTACAGTAACAGGTTCTTACACTGATACCTTAGCTGATGATGGAGTAGCAGAATCTATCAGGGAACGCGAATCTGGCGGTAGGCGAAGCAATCGTTACAGCTACCTGGAACATGTCTGGGTAGTCCCTGTACAATCCGGAAATTTGGTAGCACTGTTTATTAACGCCTGGCAAAGCGATACTGTAGATAATGACAATTTTGTTTTTGCTTATTCTACGGACGCAGGGGCAACTTACGTTGATGTATTGACTATCAACAATACCACGGATGACGGTATAGTTTCTGTTTCACTGCCACCTGCTACACAGGGTAATGTACTTATCCGTGTGCTCGATACAGACCGTAGCAGAGGCAATAAGCCCCTGGATACCGTTTTTGTGGATGATCTCTATATTAGCACCGAAAATCAACCGGGAGTTCCACCATCTGCACCGACTGGTTTGAATGCTATTGCAGTTTCTTCCGGTCAGATCAACCTGTCATGGACGGATAATGCAATTGATGAATACGGATTCCGTATCGAACGTTCTGTAGATTCCGGTGAGTCCTGGAATAATGTTGCAATGGTCGGCGAGGACATTCAAGCTTACAGTGACACTGATGTGGAATCTAACACAAAATACTGGTATCAGATAGCGGCTTATAACGGTTCAGGACAATCTGATTATGACGATCCTGTTAATGCGACGACACAACCTGCTTCCATAGTATTTTCTGCGAATGGGTACAAAGATAAGGGTATTAAAAAAGTAGACTTAACCTGGAGCAATGCAAATACTGATTACGTCGATATATATCGAAACGGTACACTGGTTGATACGACACCAAACTCTTTCCCTTATACCTATACTGATAACATCGGAAAAGGAGGTGGTAGCAGCTATACATACCATGTTTGTGAGTCATCACCTACCCCTAACTGTTCGGATATAGTAACCGTTAATTTCTAACCGTTTGTTATATCAGCACGCTAGTTTAAAACTATACACTTTCAGTTCATAGTGGTTCCGTTCTGAACGTTTAAATATAAAGAAACCTTTACCGGGTTGTCCCTGGAATGGAGAACTAGATTGTATGGCACATAGTAAAGTAACAATAGTCGTGGGAGGAGTGTTGGTAAATTATGGAACATTTTGTTAGTTCTAAAGATAAAACTCTGCATGGTCAGAGCGGCAGACTAAATCTCTTAGAGAGTAGAGCGACCCGTTTTACAACTCACAAGATCCAAGACAATGTCACGCTTACTGATTTGGAGAGAGATCGTCTCAAAAGTGGTTTTGGTGGTGGATATAGATATCTACCGATCGAATTGTTTATGACAGATGAAGGCTACTTCGTTTTTGATGCGAAGAATGTTCACTTTCTGAAGGTCGATCGAGTCGCTTTTGACATGTTATCGATCTTGCGTGGAAGGAATGTCGGCTTGGATGAGTTAATCGTTTTGCTGCCTCAACATTCAGATGATCAGCTTCGACAGGCCTATAGAGATCTGTTGACGGTCCAGGCTGACAATTTGTTGGTCTCTTATCATTTCCAACGTGCTCTCAGACATGATAACTCTCAATATGAAAAGGTTCTCTCAGAACGCATGGAAGGATTTACTGTTTTTACTACAACTGAATGCAACCTTGGTTGTTCGTATTGTATTTATGGAGGACAATATAAACAACATGAGAAGCTTTCCCAGGTTTCAATGTCTTGGAATACGCTTAAAAACACGATGAAGTTTCTGCACGCACACTCAAGGAAATCTCCGGAAATTCGTTTGGACTTTTTTGGTGGTGAGCCGTTGATTGCGTTTAAATTGATTAAGCGCGGTGTAGAATACTTAAAGAGTATAATTACTCCAGATGGTCAAAAAGTTGCTGTGACGATTTCCTCGAATGGAACTATCATCACGCATGAGATTCTTGATTTCCTTATACTGAACAATGTGTATCTACAATTCAGTCTGGACAGCACAAAAACTGGTCACGATCGATACCGCAAAATCAAGGGAAACAAGCAAGGAAGCTTTGAAAGAATCATAAAAAACCTTCAAAAAATCTATGACCGTAGTCCAAAGTATTTTAGAAACAACTTACGCTTGAAAGGCGTAATCACTCCTGAAGCTTTAGAGAATAAAGACGGAAAAGTTTTTAAGCATCCGCTCGTCCAGCTCATTGTAAGCGAGGGGCATTATTCTTTCGTTGTTAAGGAACCCTACTACGATCTCGCAAAGGATAGTGATCATTTTTTTAATATGCTTCATACATTGGGGCGGGTCCTGCTCCGCATGGAAGGACTCAGATCTGATCAGGATATCATAAAAAAACTAAATGTCATACAGGCTGCTCTATATCATGACACATTTGGTCGCTTTTTTAACATGCAGATAACCAGCCAGGTTTATTTTAATGGGGAGGATTCGACACCTTTCACAAAGGGATGCTTAACTGGTTATAAGGAGGGAGCTGTTTCAGGAAACGGCGATATCTTTATCTGTCACAAATCTGCAAAAGGAGAGAACTTAGTCATTGGGAATGTGAATGAAGGTGTCTGGTATTACGAGAAGATGAAAGATTTGAATACAATACTACACCTGGATTGGACAGGATGTACTTCCTGCTATCTCCAGAAAGTCTGTGACCTTTGCTTTGAGAAACTCAATGGTGATAAGGGAAGATTTGCAGCTGGGATAAGTAATTTCTGCGAATTCAACTGCGCAAAATATCAGGTAATCTTCGACTATATGTTGCAGGTAACCGAGAAGAACCCTGAGCTATGGCAGTACATCGACAGTGTTATTAAAGATAAGATGACAAAACAGGATTTACCACGTGAGGATGCAGAAGTATCGTAGGACCAGAAAGGAGAAATATATGGAACATGAACTAAAAAAAGAAGGGGAGAAAACTGTTAGGATCGTAAGTCTGAGAAGTACATTCTCTGCTGAACAATTGGGAAGACCGGCATCTGCCAAAGATTTTAATTGTCCGAGAGATTGCAATAGCTTAACGGTAATGACCGGCGAAACAAGTGTGAAACCGGTAGCTCTCGTTGTTGCTGTTTGATAGACACGGAATTAATCGGGTGTAGTTAAAATACGGTCCATTGCGGTACAAAAGGTTGAACGACCTTTGAGAGAAGTCTCCTCACGTGGTATTAAAAATGGAGCTTCAGCAGTTAGTATGATATGATTGTATAAATTTGGTTTTACAAGAGTTGGTTAAGGACTTCATAAAATATACAAAATTTAGGGACTGTGGTATATGCTCAATAATCAGGTAACTCTTTTGGTAGAACATTTCCAACAAACACCCTGGCATTACATATCTATATTGACGTATTTGGAAAGTCCTTTAATTGCCTTCTCATTCTAATGCTTTGTCATAAATAGTTTCGTCCGAGAAAGGGCCTTTATATTTCACTTTGTACGTACTAATATCAGGTCTTGAATTAATATGCTTCAAAACTTCTACATCAATTACAGTATTTATCCAGTGTTTTAATTAGTACATTTGCCTCTTCAGGCACATCGACTTCTCCCTTGAAAATCTCTTTTACGGTAACCTCTTTGCCGTAGAATTTTTTGTTAGCTTTATTATCCTGAGTGATAATTCCACCTTCTAATGAAATACCTCCATAAAGACCTTTCGCCTTTGAATAAACCAGAAATGCAGTGTCAGGCCCTATCTTGGCTTCAGCGTCCCTTCCAACCGGACCTGCGGCTACAGAGACATCAACACCTAATTTACATTTTGCTTGCAGCAACGACTCAACACCACTTTTATTCATTATCAAAAGTATCGCATCAATCGCCTGACCTCCAATTTGAAATCCAAAACTTCCTTCGGCATTGGTAACAAATGTGGGGGCGCTCCATTTGCCAGTTTCTTTGTCTCTCTTCAGCGCGACACCCGATCCACCCTTGACACCAAAAATAAACCCTGCTTTGTACTGACGCATTATTAAGATGCCCTTACAGCTCTTTAAAAGATTCGATGGTATTTCGGTATCTGGGATCTCCATTACCTCATCAAGATAATTGTTATACCTTTCAATCCTATCATTCAATTTCTTCTTTGATATTGCGTATGCTTCAGAATTAACCAAGAGAAAACAACAGGTTATTAACAATACTAGTTTTATTCGCATATTTAACTCCTTTCTTTAAAAATATAGGCTATATCAACACCTTTTTTACTGTTTATCAAACCGAAATCAGTATCGTCTGGATAGATTTTTGCGTAGTAAATTAATAATAAAATAATTTTTTCCGGAGCATTTTTATTTTAAATCTCTCTTAAGTTTCCCAACCTATTTCAGACTTTTTTTGTGGTTCTTACTTTGTATAAAGATTGATCTTCACAGATTTTCATTTTACCAGAACTATCGTTAGCCATTTTTTGGAAAATTAACCTTGAATTGATTGATGAATCATTAATTTCCGTTTTTAAGTTTCGTGCGGTCATTCGGCAATACTCTTTGTCGATATCTATACCAATGCTGTTTCGGCCATTTCTTAAAGCTGCAATCATTGTTGTTCCGGAACCGCAAAAAGGATCCAGTACCGTATCATTACTAAAGGAAAACATCCTGACCAGACGGGTTGCTAATTTGAGAGGAAAAGGGGCAGGGTGACTCTTTGTAGAAGCGCCGGTTATGTTCCATATTTGCCTAAACCAATCGTTAAAATCATTTTTACTTATTTTACTTTGCTTTCTCTGTTCTGCAGTAGGCTGTCTGTATCCTCCCGGTTTCCGTTGCATTAAAATGTATTCCATATCATTTTTGATAATAGCATTGGGTTCGTATGGCTTGCCCAGAAACTTTGTACCATTGGATACTTCAAAGTTTGCATTTGATATTTTGTGCCAGATGATGGGATTAAGATTATCAAATCCAAGTTTCCTGCATATTACAGAAATATCAGCGTGTAAAGGGAAGACAAGATGCCGCCCGTATTTACGTCGTGAAACGCAAACATCACCTACGACACATACTAATCTGCCGCCAGGAACCAGGACCCTGAATACACCTTTCCATACTTTCTTCAGTTCTTTTAAAAATGTCTCATAATCATCTATGTGGCCCAATTGACCGGAATTTTCATTGTAACGTTTAAGGTTCCAGTACGGGGGGGACGTTACTACGAGATGAACAGATGCGTCTGGCAAAAAAGAGAGGTTTCGCGAATCGCCGTATATCAGTTTTTGGTCTGTTTCATTCATGCCGGTCATTCCGCAAAAATCCTTACGTGAGAGGAGAGCGATTTCGCAAAGCTGGAGAAGGCAAGATCTGTTGACGGTTCTTTATAAATACCATTAACTCCATTGATACTGTTAGAGGTAATAAACGATGCAGAAGTATAATGACGTTCGCGAACAAGCTTTTTGCAAAACAACTCATATCTCTTCATATATGAAGCTCCTACAAATTCAGGTAACACCTTGAAGTGCGGTTCTTTTACCCTCACCGGACGTGTTGAAGCTTCACACTCTTCAAGCATAAAGAAATAACCAAGAAATGGTTGAGTATCTCCACTAAACGCGCCTTCTCTGAATGCTGTCCATAGATCAAGAGCGGTTCCCATCGCCTCTTCTGTTCGGTTATTAAAATTGTTACCAAATGAAGGTCCAACTTGAGACTTCGCCTCTACCGCAGCGACTAAATTACCATCTTTGATAACAAGTAAATCCCATTCCTTCGTTGGCCGAAAGAATCCGGGCAACTCTAATGATTTCTTCTGGTAAACATACTTACTTTCAATTCCGGTATCTAAGATTATCTTTGTAACAAGATTGATAAATCCATCCATTTGTGCTCCACCGGTCACAGCACTCCTCAAGCCGGCATCAGAGGTGCCTTTACTCTTTTGTCTTTCCCCTTGTGCCTTGCGGGTAACCCAGTAATGAGCAACTGCCACAGCAACCTCTTGGTCTAAATTGTCAATGATTTCCGGCATGGAGTAATCGGTTTTAGTTATTTTTAAAATCTTAGATATAAAGAGAATATTAAACAGGTTTATTACTTTTGCAAAAGCAGTGATTTCCCATAGCTTAATAAGCGCTTGAGCATTCTTTTAAAAAATTGCTTTGTCAATGTATATGATGAAGCTGGTTTTGTCAATAATGATAAGATATTAAAAGAAAGGATCTCTTTTTGGGTTATTTATGCTGGTTCAATCATTTTAATTGAGCCCAAATTTTTTGCTTCAGGCTACCAGCCTGACCATGTCATTCTGGCGGGCAAGCCTGGACCAGTCAAGATTCAATCTTTATATGGTATCCTTCTATCTGTTTAAATCTGCACCTATCGGTGTCCTATTTCTTTTACTTTGTGTTCCTCTGTGGTTCTTCTTTCTCTATCCGTATACTTTCTTATTCTATAACATCCTCCGCAATTATCCAGATTCCATAAATTTGGAGATATTTACCCCTGACACCACTTCGGAATTCCATTCTCGTTACTTCAATACCATCATAAACAAATCTATCACTTACTCTCTGATTTATCCAATCACCGGATGCCGATGAATAATCCAGAACAAAGTTGAAAATTTCAACATTCCCATCGTCTTCGATATAACGCAAGTTTGAACCGGCAACACCATCAGATTCTGTTATATTGTCCGCATATGTCACATTGAGCCGGTAATAACGCTTCGTTCCTTCGAGAGGTGCAAGGAATTGAGATAGTAAGCCGCCATTCAAATATTTAGTTACCGATGAGTAAGAGGTTTGTTCTGTGGTAAACGAAAAATGCCCTGCAGGGAATATCTGAAAGGATTGTGTACTGACAACATCATTACCATTTACTGTCTTTGCCTTTATATCTCCTTTTACTTCTAACTTTGACTCCGGAGTTTTTGTACCTATGCCTACATTACCATTGTTTGTGTTGTATATAGCGGAGTTCTCTTTTTGCCAAAAAGTATTGCTCCATCCATTTGTTGATGCAGTGGTCTGTAATGTTCCATCAGGGAACATAATTCCGTCAACTCCGGGGCTGCCAAAAATATGAAGTCTGGCTAGCGGGTTCATTGTACCAATTCCCACATTACCTCCAAAGATGGCATTGTTGCCTATTCCATCAGCACCTTTTTTGTCATCATCGGTTTCCTGATAGCCCGAAGCTGAGGTAACGCCTTCAGAAGCAAAAACAATATTCATTGTGGAACAGAAACCGAAAATTACTATTGAAACTACAACGATGATAAACATCCTTTCCGTTCTTAATCTCATTTCATTTCTTCTCCTTTCTGTGTTAAACACAACATCACATTATTTCAAAGGATCTCCACGGGATGGGTTATATACAAAACCGTTGCCTTCCGTGAATGCATGGAAAACTTTGCAGGCTTCTTCACTCAGTACGTTATCAATGACATCTATATTACGCTTTTTGAGTTCTTCTTTCCAATCCGGGTGAATAGGGCCTTCGTCAAAACCTGTAATTTTCTCTAGCACTTTTCCACTGCCTGCTATTACAAGCAATCGTATGCCGGACCATAGAACTGCTCCGTAACACATTGCACATGGCCTCCAGTTAACAACAAGTTCGTGTGACACCATGCCGGGGCTTCCGAGGTCAAATGTTTTACGTTTCTTTTGAGCGATTGATAAGGCCATTATTTCGGCATGAGCTGAAGAGCAGTTTGATGGTACAACTATGTTGACACCTATGGAAATTATTTTACCGGTATTTTGTTCAAATACTCCCGCAGCGAAGGGGCCACCGGTTCCGTATTCAAAATTTAATTTTGAGAAATGAATAATCATTCTCATTCGGTCTTCATGTGTAGGGAGATGTTCGGGATAGCTGGAGAGCTCTCTGGCAACCCAGTCAGGTATTGAAAGAGTTATATTCATCATCCGGATTTTTTCAATGTGAAAGTGGGTATTCCCGAATTTTTCCTTACCTCTTGATTATAATTAAATCGTAAATCCTCACGGATAGATCTCCATCTTTTTCCCGATAGCGTAGAGCTTGCCATCAGTTGAGGCGATATAAATAGTTCCGTCTTTATCTATCGCGGCGGATGATTCAATAGCACTGCCTGTTTCAACATACCACTTCATGGTACCGTCAGGGTTTACCGCATAGAATTTCTTATCACGAGAACCCACATAAATAACTCCATTGGCATCAATTGCAGGCGAAGACATTACAGAATATTTAGTTTGAAATGTCCATTTAAGAGTACCGTCTGGATTTATTGCGTAGAGTTTGCCGTCTCCGGACCCAGTATAAATCGTACCGTCCAGTGCCAGGGCGGTGGATGAATCAATATCATATTCTGTTTTGTATTTCCATTTCAGTTTGCCGTCAGGGTAAAGTGCGTAGAGGTATGAGTCTTCAGAACCGAAATATAATGCTCCATCATCTCCAATTGTAGGTGATGATTCCAGCAGATAGCGAGTGCCAAATGACCATACGGCATTGCCATCAGGCTTGAGGGCAAATATATAGTAATCTTCTGCACCGCAATAAACCATATCATTGTCCCCTATCGCAGGAGAAGACCATATGTGGTCTGCCGTCTTGTATCCCCACTTGTGTTTGCCTTCCGCATCTATAGCATGTACTTTGTTATCCCAGCCTCCAAAATAAATCGAACCGTCATTACCTATTGCGGGAGACGAGATAATACCTCCTTTTGTTTCATGTTTCCATTTCAGCTTGCCGTTCGGATTGATGGCATAGAGGTATTTATCCCAGGAACCAACATATATAACACCATCAACATCTATTGTCGGAGTCGAGTCTACCTCAGCTCCTGTTTTAAACTTCCATTTCAGCGTGCCATCCGGATTGATGGCATAGAGATGTGTGTCCTGTGATCCGAAATATATGGTACCATCAATACCTATTACAGGAGAAGATGATATTGGCGCTTCAGTCTGAAATGTCCATTTTATGTCATTTGTCTCAGGCCCCGCGTAAGGACTGCGACCCGTATGGTGCAGGTCGTGGCGGTACATTGGCCAGGGTGTGCGAGCAACCCTTTCTCCGAAATGTTGTGGAGAGATATTCTCTTCCTGTTCGTCTGACCATACCGTCGGTGTCAAGGTAGATAAAAAAATACCAATAATGAGAAACGCTAAAGATAACGTATTTCTATAGTTAATAATAATATTGTTGTTCATTGTCACGGAAAAATCCTTTCGATCAATAATTAAAAGAGGTATGAGTGTCT
The DNA here is from genome assembly GCA_018670825.1 of Candidatus Scalindua sp. Taxonomy (GTDB): domain Bacteria; phylum Planctomycetota; class Brocadiia; order Brocadiales; family Scalinduaceae; genus Scalindua. Next base: position 35,202 of record JABHIW010000073.1, read on the forward strand.
ACAGATTACCGTCGTTTATAAAACACCCTTTGTCGAGGGGACTTCATTCGTTCGTTCATCGATTCTCGTTGCCCTGTCAATGGCCTTTGCTAAACCTTTGAAAATCGCTTCCGCAATGTGATGTGCGTTTTCACCGTATGGGACGTCTACATGAAGGTTAAGACCGGCGTTTACCGTAAATGCCTCAAGAAACTCCTTGATCAATTCAGAGTCAAAATCACCAATCTTCTTTGAGTCTAACTTTGCGTTGAAGACAAGGGCAGAACGCCCGCTGATATCAAGCGCTATATTTGCAAGCGATTCCTGCATTGGCACACTGACGTTGGAAAAACGGACGATCCCCGCCTTATCGCCTAAAGCTTCTTTTACCGCCAGTCCTACACAGATACCCACATCCTCAACCGTATGATGAAAGTCTACATGTGTATCACCGGTAGCTTTAATCTCCAGATCAAACAAGGCGTGTTTTGCAAACAGGTCCAGCATGTGATCAAAGAAGCCTATACCGGTAGATACCGAACGTTTACCCTCACCGTCCAGATTAAGTGACAGACTGATATTCGTTTCATTCGTCTTTCTGTCTATATTAGATATCCTGTTTTTCATAATCAGCTATTTTGATTCAGCAAAACCAGCTGTATATCTGCCAGTTCTTTCAGTAAAGTATCTATTTCTTCGTCTGTTCCTACCGTAATTCTTAAGCAGTCGTCAAGTCTTGGTTGATCTATATATCTGACAAGTATCTTTCTCTCCTTCAGTTCCCGATAGATCTCTTTCGCTTCGTAGGAATCTTTGCACCTGATCATAACAAAGTTTGACTGGGATGGGTATACAAAAAATCCAAGTTCTTTCAGTGAGTATATCAGGTGTTCTCGTGTTTTTATTATCCGGGAAACGTTTTGTTTGAACGTTTCCTGATCGTCCAGTGCGGCAACTGCAGATGCCATACTGAGCCTGTCCACATTATACGAATCTTTAACCTTCATCATGCCATTAATCAGTTCTTCCTGTGCGACAGCAAAACCCAGACGCATTCCGGCCAGTGAATATGATTTGGAAAGTGTACGCAGGACAATGAGGTTTGGGTGTTTATCAACCAGTCTCATACAATTATCATCGGCAAAATCTGCATATGCTTCGTCAACCACAATTATACCGTCTATCTTTCCTGCAATTTCTGAAATTTTGTCAACCGGTATCATTGTCCCTGACGGTGAGTTGGGATTACACATAAAGGTAACGGCAGCGCCTTTTACCAGGATCTCTTCCGGAAGAGAATAATCTTCACGGAAATCAATAATGCACTCTTTCGCATTCTGAATTTCTGACAGCGTCTTGTATAAAAGATACGTCGGATACGGATAAATAACCTTATCATCTTTGCTGACAAAGCTCCGGGTTATTATGGTCAAGAGATCATCAGATCCATTGCCTACCATGACTCTTTCCGGTTTTGTCTTAAATACCTCTGCGACCTTTTCCCTGGCGCCTGTAGAGACCGGGTCAGGATACAACCGCAATCTTTCATCTATTTCATCCTTCAGGGCAGCAAGAACTTTGGGGGAAGGGGCATATGGGTTTTCATTAGTATTGAGTTTGATGTATAGGCCGTCCTTAGGCTGTTCGCCGGGAATGTACCCGGTCATTTCATCAACATTTTTTCTGAAGTAACTTGATTGTTTTTTAGTTTCCATTTTTTGTATTAGTATATAGGGAATTCAAAGTCGTCGGGAAAGAAACCCGACATTTCTTGTCTTGTACAATTTACTTATCTATTCTTATCCGTACCGAATTAGCGTGGGCCTGCAGGCCTTCTGACTCCGCAATGGTTATTATGTCATCTGCTGCTGATCTCAGGACTTCCTCCGAATATGAAATTATACTTGTTCTTTTAAGAAAATCATTTACTGACAGGCCGGAGAAAAATCTCGCTGTCCCACCAGTTGGTAAGACATGTGACGGTCCGGCAAAGTAGTCGCCAACAGCTACCGGTGTATACGGCCCGGCGAATATAGCACCTGCATGTTTCAACCCCGATAAAACCTCGTCTTCGTTTTTCACCATTACCAGTAAGTGCTCCGGAGCCAGGGTATTTGAGATATCCACGGCCTCATTCATATCTTTTGCAATAACGATAACGCCAAATTTATCCAGGGATTCCTTTATCAGATCTCTGCGAGTTGAAGTCTCGATTTGTCTGGATATTTCCCTTAATACTCCGTTTGCAACTTCCTCAGAGCTGGTAACCAGTATTGAAATACCGGGGGCATGTTCTGCCTGTGACAGCAGATCAGAAGCGACAAATGCATGATTCGCAGATTCATCAGCTATGATGAGCACCTCACTTGGTCCTGCCAACATGTCTATGCCTACATGCCCGTATGCTTCCCTCTTGGCAAGTGTCACAAATTGATTTCCGGGCCCGACAATTTTATCAACCTTAGGGACAGTTTTGGTGCCAAAGGTGAGCGCGGCAATTGCGTGTACGCCTCCAATCATGTAAACTTCATCCACATCTGCTTCCCTGCACGCGACCAGTCTTTCAGGAGAGATAGTCCCTTCTCTGCCGGGTGGCGTTACAACCACAGTTTTTTTTACTCCCGCAACCCTTGCAGGTACCGCATTCATTAATACTGAAGACGGATATGATGCTGAGCCACCAGGGACATAAATTCCAACATTTTCAATAGCATTATATTTCACTTTTATCCTTGCCCCATTTGAATGAAAGGGTCCTGGTTCGCGTATACAAATGTGTTCCTGGAATTTTCGGATATTTTCCTTTGCATTTTTTAAAGCACTTATTAATTCCGGAGTTACTTTCTTGTAAGCATCATCAATTTCAGACGTTTTAATTTTAATATTTTCTGCGGACAGGCTTACACCTTCAAACTTTTCTGAATAATATTCCAGGGCTTCATCACCTTTTTCTCTTACGTCTTGAATAACACGCTTGACACTTTCAGCCGGTGATAACGGTTCACCAAAGACCTCTTTTGTTTTTGCTTCCATCCCTTTGGTAACCGTGTCAGCAAATATGCTCATTACCTGCTTGAGAGCTTCAATCTCCTGCGTGATATAACCTTCCTGTGATCTTAATATTTTCATATATTTTCTGCTCTCTGATATTTAATATAAGGACTTTTCTTCTTAAGCATATCTAGTTGTTATATTTCAGAATGAGTTAAGTATATTAAATTGTTCTCTTTGGAAAAATCATTGATTTCTTTATACTGCCATTTCTCCAGGTAGAACATCTACTGGAACAGAAATAGTCTTATCCCATTTCTCATTCGTCTGAATTCTATGCTCAATCTCTTTGGCTACTTTTGCAGTGAGATTTTTCTCTCCGCATTGTTGACAAACACCGGCTGGTACATTTTGAAAGATAAATAACTTTCCTTTATAACGATAATCCAATTCAACCTTGTTTTCCTTCACTTCTCCACCACAGAAGGAACAATCTCCATATTCATGCATCTTTCTTACCACCTTTTTGCCTTGTTCTTGCATTAATCCACTTTGGCCGTTTTGGCACATAGACTGTTATTATTTTGGCCCACTTTGCAGGGTCATAACCACAAACAATGTGAATCGGTTTCGTTTTTGAATAACCGAGAATTAGACAGCTTGGTCCCCTCGGATCATCAGAATACTCTTCCAATATTTCTCCATTATAAATTGCGGTTTCCAAGTCATGGATCGTTATATCCTCTGCATATCTTTCCTTTTCTGCGTGAAAACTAATTTCATATTCTTCTCTTCTGACTTTCTCTTGGATTCCACCAATTTTCATTTGATACTATATATTTTCTTTCACACCAGCCAGGCAACAATAATACATCGTGTTCTGCCCCTATCCATTTACCTCAACAGCACGTACCATGTCGCCGACTGATATTGGACCCAACTGTGGTATACCGCTGATCTGAGAGGTATTAACATTCAGTCTTTCACTACTGAGTTTATTGCTTCCGGAGCTTCCTGGCATTGACTCGGCCATCATAGCTCCGCTGAGTGTCTGTGCGCCATGAGATTCATGTTCTTCGCATGGCGATCCCTTCTCTCCGGCAACACAGGTGGAGAATTTGTCCTGTACATGAGCCACAAAGACATGTTCCTTTATATGTTCCAGTTTTCCCAAGACTTCGCTACTGTCCGGATCCTTTACCTCCTCATCACTCTGTATAAAGACGGCAAAGACCATACCGTCCACTACGCCATGATTTCTGCCGATATTAATTACGATACTGTATTCATCGAGTATTTTTGCAACCTTACCTTCTATTTTTTCCATATTTATACCTCTTAATGATGCTGTTTTAAATTACCCATGTTCTATTAAATCAAAAATAATATTTTATGCCATAACCTTTTGTTTACTATTAATTTCAGGTGTTTTAGGCACTTCAGATTTAATTAAGATTATATTATAACGGGTTAGGTAATTATATTTTAGACCCCTTCTTTGTCAAGGAGAATTGAATCAACAACCATTCGTTATTTTGTTCTTGAAGGCCTGGCCCTGCCTCTATAAAGCTTTTTATTCTCTAAAAGTTTGTGCAAATCCGTGACATAAAATGGTTTCTTGACCACTTTATGCCCATGCGTTATAATCCTTGAGTATTCCAAATCATATTACAATTTCCACGTTTTTTTAGAAAATGCCAATAATTGCAGGTATTGATGAAGCCGGTTATGGTCCCACATTAGGACCGTTTGTTCTATCAAAGGTCGTAATGGAAATACCGGATAAATATCATCATGATACAAATATCTGGCACCTTCTGAAGGACGCGGTTTCTGAAAAAATTCAAAAACGTGGAAATCGTATAATTGTTGGTGATAGTAAAAAGTTATACCAGCAGAAAACCGGATTAAAAATGCTGGAAGAGGCGGTTTTGTCTTTTATATGGTATACAAAGGGTCCGGTAACAAAATTCACTGATTTACTGAAACTATTATCTGGTTGCGATGAAGACGTCCTGGAAAAATATCCATGGTATCAGGGAAAAGACCTTGATCTGCCTCTAGCTTCAAATGTATCTGCGATCATGAATTACGCGGACATTTTCAACGATACGGCAAACTTGCGGGACGTACGCATACTTGATATTAAAAGCCGTTTTCTGTGTGTATCGGAGATAAACAGACAACTTGAGCTTCTTGGTAACAAGTCTTTGCTCCTCTTCGAGGACTGTGTAACGCATCTTAAAGAAATTTTTGAATGTTATGGGAAGCACAAGCCGAAAGTTTTAATAGATAAACACGGGGGCAGAAACTATTACGAGCAATTACTGTCTCAACATTTTAAGGGATGTAATGTAGATCCAATTGTAGAGGGAAATCCTCTGTCAACCTATAGTATTATGAATGAAAGCAAAAAGATGGATGTCTCTTTTATTGTAGGCGCAGACTCAAAGTATTTTCCAACAGCACTTGCCTCAATGTTCAGTAAATACATCCGTGAGCTATTTATAAAACTGTTTAACGAGTTCTGGCAGGAAAAAATAGAGGATATAAAGCCAACTGCCGGTTATCCGGAAGATGCCCGGAGGTTTCTGTCTCAGATTCATGATGTAAAGAATGAGTTGAATATCAGTGATGATATTTTGATTAGGGCTAAATAACCGTTTAAACTGTTTAAACGTCTCAAACAGCTTAAATAGTTATTTAGGCACTTTTAACTTTTTATGATACGCAAAAAACTTTCTTAATAAACAGAATTTTACAAAGTAATTAATAATATAAGGAGCATAATCGATATGGGAGTTAATGTTGCTGTAGTAGGGGTCACAGGAGCAGTAGGAACAGAAATGCTCAGGGTGCTTGAAAGAAGAGATTTTCCTGTTGACGAGTTGAGGCCGCTTGCTTCAAGCCGTTCGGCAGGAAAGAGCGTAGTCTTTCGTGGGAAAGAGGTAGAGGTACAGGAATTAACAGCAGATTCATTTGATGGGATGAACATCGGACTCTTCAGTGCTGGGGGCGGTATCAGCAGGGAATTTGTACCTTATGCTATAGAGAAAAATTGTGTTGTCGTGGACAACACAAGCGCCTTCAGAATGGACGAAGATGTGCCTCTGGTTGTACCTGAAGTAAACGCAAACAGGATCTCGGAACATAATGGTATAATTGCAAACCCGAACTGTTCAACGATACAACTTGTTTTAATTTTAAAACCGATACATGATGCGGTAAAAATAAAAAGGGTAGTAGTATCAACCTATCAGGCTGTATCCGGAGCAGGATATAGTGCTCTGATAGAACTAAAGAAGGAAGCCGAGCATATACTTTCTGAGAAGAGTGGAGAATTTAATCGCACTATATTTCCTCATCAGATAGCATTTAATGCCCTGCCTCAATTACCTCAGAGTGATGCGTTCTTACCAAACGGTTATACTGATGAAGAGATGAAGATGATTAATGAAACAAAGAAAATCCTGGAGGACAGTTCCTTCCGTATAACAACAACAACCGTAAGGGTGCCTGTATTCAGAGGTCACAGCGAGTCGGTCAATATAGAAACAGAGGTGGCGTTGAGCGCAGATCAGGCCAGGGATTTATTAAGTAAGGCGGAAGGTGTCGTTGTCCTTGATGATCCGTCAAAGCAGTTATATCCACTGGCGACTGATGCTGCCGGTAAAGATGAGACTTTCGTGGGAAGGATACGGGAAGACCAATCGGTAGAAAACGGATTGAATATGTGGGTTGTAAGCGATAATCTGCTGAAAGGAGCGGCCCTGAACGCAGTCCAGATTGCTGAAAAATTATTGTAATCTAAGTTGAATGGGTAGCTGCCCGTCTGGGCGGGCGTTTCTCATCCTTTGCCCAACCGTTCTATCTCTGGATAGAAAAGATAAAGGTTCGCTTCTACCAAAAAAATAATGAGCATTTTTAATCTCTATGTAAAAACAATTATGAAACATATATTGATAGCCATACTCCTGGCAATACCTATATGCGGGTGTTCATACGCACAAAAAAATGAAGAAGTATTATACCAAACGTCAACGATAAACGCCTTGCTGGATGAAGTTTATGACGGAAATGTAACATTTAAAGAGTTAAAGAAGCATGGTGACCTGGGACTGGGAACATTTAACAATCTTGATGGTGAGATGATAGGACTAGATGGTGTGTTTTATCAAATAAAGGCAGACGGAATAGCTTATCCTGTTGACGACTTAATGGAAACCCCATTCGCCGTGGTTACTTTCTTTGAGCCGGACAAAACAATAGTATTAAAAAAGTCCGTAAACTATAAGCAATTAGAGCAATATCTGGACAATGCCCTTCCAACGAAAAACATTTTTTACGCGTTCAAAATTGAAGGGACGTTTAAGTATGTCAAGACAAGGAGTGTTCCCGGGCAGAACAAACCGTATCAACCGCTTGTTGAAATAGTAAAGGACCAGCCAATATTTGAGTTTCATGAGGTAAAAGGCATATTAGTGGGGTCCCGGTTTCCGGGTTATATGAAAGGGATCAATGTCCCCGGTTACCATTTTCACTTTATTACTAAAGATAAAAAGGCAGGAGGACATTTGCTTGAATGCCAGACGGGAAATGTAGAGATCGGAATTGATTATACTTCTAATTCGTACCTGGCATTGCCGGAAGATGAGGAATTCTATAAAGCAGAGTTGTCTAAAGAAAACAGGGTGGTGTTAGAAAAGGTTGAGAAATAAAATAAGGAGAATGCCGTCCAGAAATATTTTATAATTTCTATCTAAGCAATTCTCCTTATCAGATCCTATACGTTGTCGTAGTACCTTCTTGCCTTAGCTGGTACTTTACAAGAAATTAGTCCTCAATAACTATGCATTCAACAGGACACTCTTCTGCTGCCTGTCTACAGGTTTCCTCAAATTCACCAGCAACGGAATCGCCCTTTACGATAGCGATATCATCTTCCATATCAAAAACTTCCGGACATGTTTGCGTACAAAGTTCACAACCGGTACATTCATCAGCATCTACTATAGCCTTCATTACTTCCTCCTTTTATCTAAAAAAATATTACCGTTAGCTTCTCTACTAACAAAACCCTACGGTTTAATAAGCAAATATATTAGAATACAACAAACCTAAATATAAATAATCCTCATTAATTGTCAAGCTTTTTTATACAGTTAAATTTTTTAAAACCCAGGACTGTTTTTCAATAATAGAATATCATCTAAGTGGTTGTGTTGCCACTACATAAGAAAACAACAGGGAGTGCTTTAAACAGTTTCTTCTTGACAATAATTTTCCTGTCATTTATTATTCAGCCTCAATTTTTAATTGATTACTGTACTTTGAAAATTTTAAATTCGTTTATGGGTGTTCGCTAACAGCAACTTGCTGGTAGCAACATAATAGGGAAGTCCCTTAAAGGGCACGGACCCGCCGCTGTAATCGGCTACTAAGACTGCATTTCACAATTTATTTCGTGATAACAGGCCACTTCTCCCGGCTTTGATCGGGGTGGGAAGGCGTAGTCATTAGGATAACCCGATAGTCAGAAGACCTGCCCGTAGATGCTTCACAATAACTCTTCGAAGGTAAAGAAGGTGAAGGAGCGATACGTCTTTTTATAACTTAATAAAAATTACATAAAGCCCGGATCTTCCCATTGAAGATTCGGGCTTTTTTATTGGGGTAACAAATCAGCCCACAAAACCCACAACAAGAAAGATTAGTTTCGTGCTTTTCGTGGGTAGATGGAGGAAATTATTTGAGTTAACATTTTTAAAAAAATTTTACTGTGTGTGAGATATAAGGGAATCCCCGCCGAGTTGAAACTCGGTTAACGGGAGCTGCCCCGCAACTGTAATCGGTGACGAAATCTGCAAAATGCCACTGTCCGCTTCCGGCGGATGGGAAGGTGCGGAAACCAGGACGATCCGAAAGCCAGGAAACCTGTCTTACACGTTTTTCCAGCACTTTTTTCCGAGGGGAAAAGGAGGTTTATATGAAGTACTGTTTATTTGTTCTATTGTTTGTATCACTATCGTTTTTACCTGCCATCAGTTTTTCTGAAAGCAATGTCAACCTGAAAGAAGAATCAAATAAGTCCGCAAAGCAAGATAACGCCCTGGCTGCAGGAGTTGACGAAGAGACTGAAGTCATTATGGTAACCGCAACGAGGACAGAGACACCGGTCAGTCAGTTACCGGATGCTGTTTCCATTATATCAAGAGAGCAGATTGATCAGCAGAAGGCGACAACTATTTTCGAGGCCCTACGCGGTGTACCCGGATTGAATATACGCAAGTCCGGTTCTATTGGCAGGCAATCTGAGATGACAATAAGAGGGTCGAGCACAAGCCAGGTTTTAGTAATGATTGATGGTGTACAGGTAAACAGTGCAACAACAGGGACCTTTAATTTTGCGAATCTCACTACAGATAATATAGAGAGGATAGAAGTAGTAAGGGGTGCTCAAAGCACACTGTATGGTTCTGATGCCATGGGAGGTCTGATAAATATCGTTCCCAG
>JABHIW010000137.1 GCA_018670825.1 Candidatus Scalindua sp.
CAGCATACATCCTGTATGCATTGAGTTCACTTAGGTATGAAATACTATTAGAGTAAAATTTGGGCAGAATTTCAGATAATGCCCCTTTTTCAATTTCGCTTTTATCTATGTTCATTTTTTTTATTACTTCCTGAACCTGTTATTCAACCATCAGGCATAGCTGTCAATTTGAGGTCCACCATGCCAGCCCGTATCCTTAGGTTTGACTTTCGGTGCTTTAACTATCTTCTCTTTTGTCGCTATCGATGTTCCGAGCAAACAGGCATCCTCATAGTCTTCAGGTATTCCTGCAAAGTCAAATACCAATGTTTCATGGAATGGCCAGGCAACACATAACCTTGGGATTGCATTTGACGTACCTATATTTTTTATAACATATTCATGATTTTCAAATAAGCATCTAATACGTTTGCGGCCTACTTTGTGCAAAAGCTGCAGCTTCTCAAAAATATCGTGTCTGCCTAGTGCCTGCGATAAAAGCATTTTTTGATACTGATTTGAGATACCACTTGAATTAGTGGAGATTTCGAAATAATATTTATTGTGTTCATCGTTTCGGCTTAGGCCCAGCTTTTCCAGATCTAATTCAATTATTCCAGGCAAATAACCTTCTGAATGAAAATCACTGTCGGAATGTAGAGATTGAGCTTTTGTTTTAATAATATTACTGAAAATAGTATTAGTTTGTACTCCCCCCATTTGTATGTAAGCTTTTTGTTCTCCGTATACATCTCTTGTGACCTTGTAATTTAGTGAATCAGCAACTACAAAATAATCGAATCTAATTTTATCACTTTTTCTCTTCTGTTCCCGCTCTCCAAACTCTAGTGTTTTCAAATATCCCACATGCCCAATTTCACTTCTTTTTGCTCCCACTTTACTTCTTTTGTTACTCCAGACTTCAGCATACATTCTATAGTCGTTAAGTTCACCTAGATATGAAATACTATTGGGATGAAATTTAGGCAAAATATCATGTAACGCTCCTCTTTCAATATCTCTCTCATCTATATTCATTTATTCATTTATTTATTTTAGACATTGTAAAAATTATAAAATACAAACAATATTTAGCAAACAACTATGTATTTTTCAAGGGAAAAAAGCATGAAAAATGAGACGCTAAGCGGTGGCATTCTCTTCAAAGCGAGAATCTTTTATACCCCACTTCAGCTTCAGCTCCATAAGTCCACAATAACAGCAGGGAACGATAAATATAGCTATCAATACTACTGCCATTCCTCCAACTGTGGGAATTGCCATTGGCTTCATTACGTCCGAACCCCTACCGGTAGACAAGAGGATAGGCATCAGGGCAATAATAGTTGTAGCAGAAGTCATCAGGCAGGGACGGATACGCTTAAGACCTGCCTGTACAGTTGCTTCCCTGGCATCTTGAATAGACTTTATTTTTTGTTTCTTGAATGTCTGGTCAAGATACGTTGCTATGACAACACCATCATCCACTGCAATACCAAACAGTGCTATAAAACCAACCCATACAGCGACACTCAGGTTGTAACCAAAAATATTGAGCAAAATAAATCCTCCAGCCAGTGACACTGGAATTGCAAAATAGATGAACAGTGATGTAGCGACGGACCTGAATTTAATATAAAGAATAAAGAAGTTCACAAATAGACATATAGGCAGCAAAACGGCCAACCGTTTGTTAGCCCTTATCTGATTCTCAAATTGACCTGCCCACTTTATATAATACCCTTTTGGCAAATTCAACTCTCCGGATGCTATCTTCGCCTTTACGAGTTTATCGGCATCTTCTACCACACTTACCTCATCCCGTTCCCTGGTATTAAACGTAACATATCCTACCAGAAGAGTATCTTCGCTCTTAATCATGGAAGGACCTATTGTGTATTCTATATCACATATCTGTGCAATAGGTATTTGCGCACCAGTAGGAGTAGGAACGAGTATCTGCGGCAGCATATCAAAATCATCCCTTACCTCTCTCATATACCTGACTCTTACGGGGTAACGTTTACGGCCTTCAACAGTCCATGTAATATTTTTACCACCGAGAGCAACTTCTATGACCTCCTGGACTTCCTTTAAATCCACTCCGTACCTTGCAATCGCTTCACGGTCTATTTTATACTCAATATATGGTTTTCCAACTATTCTATCGGCTATCACATCAACTGCACCCGGTACTTGTTTCAAAATTTTCTCCAATTGTAATCCTATACGTTCAATCTCCTTAAGATCATCACCGTAAATCTTTGCGCCCATCATTGCACGCAGACCGGACTGCAGCATGATCACCCGTGTCTGTATAGGTTGAAGCCACGTGGGTGCAACACCTGGCATATCAGTTGCCTCACGTAATTCCTCAAGTATCTCATTCTTCGTGATAGTTCTCTCCTCAGGCCAAACCAAGCCCAAGACATTCTTTGTCCAATGTGGAATATACCAGTTTGAGTACCATCGTCCTAAAGCCACCTTTCTCCACTGATCCTTTGGTTTCAGGTTAACGACTGTCTCAATCATAGAGGTAGGGGCCGGATCGAGCGCAGTCTCTGCCCTGCCCATCTTACCAACAACCATATCTACCTCCGGTATCTGCTTCATTAACAAGTCCTGTTTCTTCAAACCGGACATCACTTCTGTCAAACTTGCAGCAGGTAAAAAAGAAGGCATATACAATAGAGACCCTTCATCAAGAGCGGGCATAAATTCACGACCTATACCGGGAAATTTGTGTTTAAGTGCGACCCAGGGGCTTATTTTATTTAAATCTAACTTAACGACACTCAAACATTTTTCAACCGGATAAGCCATCCTGCCAAAACCCAACCATATAGAAACCCCACTAAAGACTATAACCGCGGGAACAATCAAAAACAGAATTTTGTGGGCAAGTATCCATCTGAGAGTAGGTTCGTACACGGCATAAATACCTCTGGATATGAAGTTCTGCTCCATTGGCTTGAGGCACTCCTTACTCATTACATAAATAAGGCAACCTATAATTAAACCTCCAATTACCGAAAACAACCATGTAGTAGGTAAGCCAATAGATTCATATCTACCAAATACCAGATAGCGAATTACAAATATCAAACATATCCCAAAGGAACCACCTAGAATTACAGAAGTCCTCCTTCGACAATTCACTTCCCTTAAAAACAGGTTACTGAGAACAGGCACGACCGTAATGGCAACAACAACAGATGCAAATAGGGCAAATGTTTTTGTGTATGCCAATGGTTTAAAAAGCTTACCCTCCTGACTCTCCATAAAGAATACAGGAATAAAAGAAATTATGGTGGTCGCCACAGCTGTCATAATGGCACCGGCGACCTCTTTACTTGCTTCATAGATGACCTCTATTCTTGGCCTTGAACCATCAGATTCTGTAAGATGGCGATATATGTTTTCAGTCATTATTATGCCCATATCCACCAATGTACCAATAGCAATGGCGATACCTGATAGAGACATAATATTTGAATCAACACCAAATCTATACATTGCTATGAATGCGATAAGTACAGCAAGTGGCAGGGTCGTGGCGACAACAAGAGAGCTCCTGATATGGAGAAGGAAAATTGCTATAATAACAATGGTGATGATAATCTCTTCTGTAAGCGCTTTCTTTAAAGTACCAACTGTTTCCTGGATAAGCTGCGTCCTGTCATAAAAAGGAACGATATGTACACCATCCGGTAGACCGGGCCCTATCTTCCTGATCTGTTCCTTCACATTATTAATAACTCGTAAAGGATTCTCTCCGTACCTCATAGTTGCAACGGCGCCTACCACCTCCGCGCCTTCCTTATCCAGAGCGCCACGTCTGAAATCAGGCCCAAATGTCACCGTTGCTACATTCTTTACATACAGTGGTGTTCCTTCTGTAGACTTAACTACAATTTCTTCTACGTCTTTAATAGTTTTTATAAAACCGATACCACGGATGATGTATTCCATCCCGTAGTTCTCTATGACTTTTGCGCCAACATCTACATTTGATTTTCGTACAGCATCATAAATATCAGATAGCTTTACCCTGTGCGCTCTCATTTTGCCAGGGTCTACGTCTATCTGGTACTGCTTTACAAAGCCACCAACTGATGCCACCTCAGAAACTCCATCAACTGCATTCAACTGATACCTCACATACCAATCCTGCAGTGAACGCAACTCACCCAGATTATAGTTGGACTTTATTAACCCAGCATCTCCCAGTGGACAGGTCCCATTTTCACTGAATACCCGCTTAAGTACGAGCTGATGATCATGCTCAGGACAATCGCCATCCTTATCGAAAGCTATCGTAAAATCATCAGGGCAGACAAAGACGCCACCACTGTGCCCAGGACAATAGAAACCATTTTCTACCGTATACCAGAAAATCTGTCCCAGTGCTGTTGCGTCAGGCCCAAGCACAGGGACTACCTCATCCGGTAACCATCTTTGTGCAACATTAAGACGTTCCAATACCCTTGAGCGTGCCCAGTAAAATTCAACATCATCCTTGAATATGACGTAAATCACAGAGAAACCAAATCCCGAGTACGAGCGGATCACCTTGACACCCGGAACTCCTTCGAGGCTGGTGGTTAATGGATATGTGACCTGGTCTTCCACTGTCTGTGGATCGCGACCGGGCCAATCGGTGAATACTATTGACTGGTTTTCGCTTATATCCGGAATCGCATCTACCGGTACATTCTTGATACTGTAATAACCCGCTCCTACAACCAACAAGGTTATAACAACAACAATAAACGTATTATCCAGACAGAATCTTATGAGCCTATTTATCATGATATTTTATTTAGACAGGATAACAGGATAGACGAATTCGAGTACGTATAGTAAAATACATAAATAATTATTTAATTCTGTTTTACTACTTACCCAAACCCTTTATTTTGTTTTTGGTTCCTCAAGAGCAGAACCTTCCTTGAACAGTAGGCTTGGCTTGCCCAGTAATTGCATTTGAGAATCGATAAGAAAATTCCCTTCTGTTACAACCTTTTCTCCCACATTCAGACCTTTAACCACAGGATAATATTCATCAGCTTTTGGGCCAAGCACGACGTCTCTCAGGACATAACTTCCCTCTTCTTTTTCTACGTAAACAATACTACGTTTCCCAGTAAAAAGCACTGCACTATGTGGAACAGCAAGAACACCTACTTCTTCCTTACTACTTTTTTTGAGATTCATCTGGCAAGACGGGCAAGTACCTGGAAGTCCCGTTTGTACCTCAATATGTTCGGAACAAACATATATCTGATCTTCACCCTGAATATTGTCTCCCTTGTTTTCAATAAGGACCATCTTACACCTGGGACAATTTCCCGGCTCATCTGAGGCAGAACCTTCACATTTCATAGGACAATCATAATGTGATTGAATTAAACCCGGAACAAACATACCTGTTCTTCCGCCAATGAGTTCAAGCTTCATCCCACACTCTGGGCAATTTCCCTCTTTATCCGATACAATATCAGGATGCATGGGACACATATATTTCCCCATGAGTTCTGAATCAATAATAACGCCACTGCCTCCAAGTTTAGCCTTAAGCCTGGCATTAACGTACATACCAGGTTTCAGTTTTCCTTCATGATTATCCATATTGATGCGGACTTTGATAGTCCTTGTCGTCTCGCTCAGGAACGGGTCTATAAAGACAACAGTCCCGTGAAAGGCTTCTCCCGGATAAGATTCTGCAAGAACCTCAATCTCCTGCCCATACCTGACCCATGGAATATCATATTCATAAATATCGAGATATAACCAGACACGATTCAGGTCTACGATGGTAAAAAGTTTATCTCCTG
>JABHIW010000090.1 GCA_018670825.1 Candidatus Scalindua sp.
GCCATTTATAGATGCAAATGGAAAGCTGACGTATACGCCTGCCGCTGATGCGTTTGGAGAGGCTACGGTAACGATGAATGTGCAGGACAGTGGCGGCACGGAAAACAATGGAGTGGATACATCCGCGAACCAGACGTTTGCTTTAACGATTAATCCGGTAAATGATATGCCTGAGTTCACCAAGGGGAGTGATCAGGCGGTAAATGAAGATTCCGGCGCTGCAGCGGTAAATGGCTGGGCAACGGGAATTTTCGAAGGAGCTGCTAATGAATCTTCTCAGACGCTGACATTTGATGTAACGAACGACAATAATTCGTTTTTCTCAGTACAACCTTCTCTAAACGCTCAGGGAAATTTAACCTATCAACCTGCTGACGACGCCTTTGGAACTGCGAATATAACGGTTAACTTATCTGATGATGGCGGGACTCCAAACGGGGGAGAGGATACGTCCGGGGACCAGACGTTTTCGCTTACAATTAACCCTATAAATGATATACCTGTTTTCACCAAAGGGGGAGACCAGACGGTATTTGAGGATGCCGGGTCACAGAATGTGAATGACTGGCCGAGTAACATATCTACCGGTCCTGCTAATGAATCCGGCCA
Source organism: Candidatus Scalindua sp. (assembly GCA_018670825.1). GTDB lineage: Bacteria > Planctomycetota > Brocadiia > Brocadiales > Scalinduaceae > Scalindua. Next base: position 610 of record JABHIW010000090.1, read on the forward strand.
ATCATGGGACTTTGAGATAACAAACTATAATCAAGATCTGTTTGAGGCTTGGGGAATGCCGGCGATAGATGGGAGTGGTCAATTGTCCTTTACTCCAAAAGAAGACGCTAATGGTAGTACTGATTTGACGGTTTCTTTAATAGACGATGGTACATCGGTAATTAATGGAGTACTTATAGTTGATCCTAAGACGTTTTCGGATACGTTTACGATAAATATCAACCCGGTGAATGACGTGCCCCTATTTACTCTCGGAGACGATCAGTCGGTGAATGAGGATTCCGGTGCTGTATCGGTAAGCGGCTGGGCAACCGGTATAGCGGCAGGTCCTTCGGATGAATCCGGCCAGGTATTAACGTTTGATGTGACGAATGACAACAATTCGCTCTTTTCCGTACAACCGACCATAGACCCCGATACAGGAGAGCTCTCCTATACGCTGGCAGACAGCACCCCGGGTACTGCTATTTTATCTATTTTCTTGCAGGACAACGGTGGTATCGCTAATGGAGGAGTGAATACCTCACCGATACAGGCATTTACGATTACGGTCAATAATATTTTAAACGAAGATAGCCAGGCATTAGCCCTCATGAATTATTATGGTGTTGGTGGTTTTGCCATCCCGGAGAAGACGAGTTCCGTGGTAATCGGGAATGACCTGTTTGAGTCGATTGATATCAGCCCGTCCGGTTATATCCATGGTAGTGGTAATGGTGGTCCAGGGGAAGATGGCCTTGAAGTGAGTATTGTTGACAATGATAACGGTGATCAGGGTATTATGGCTGATGACGGTTTTGGTTTAAGTTTTACTAAAGGTGATTCCGGAGCCCTTGTCACCACGTTTAGAGATCATGATGGGGATTCTGCTGATGATGAAGGTCCGAATATTGAACAGGGTGGTACAAAAGGCACCTCTTTCTACTCACGGGCAACCGGTAATAGTGTTACCGCAAATACCTCATTCGACGATCTGCTTGTTTCTCATGAATACCGACTGGACGACTTGATTACCGATAGCCACAATGTATTGGTAGTAGATGTAACAATCACAAATACGGGCAGTGAGACTATACGGAACCTGAAATACAGAAAAAAGGCTGATTTTGATATTGATGAGACTGATTGGACGGTAAATCCGGAGGATGAGCCTATAGACAGATTTATTGTACCCTCTATTGATCCGGGAGATACGCTGATAGAGTCTGTATCTGCTCCTTTTTTTGGCACGGTGGGAAATGATCCTCTCGGTATTGACATAACGAATAGTGATCCGGGACCGCATACGGAAGACAATGCCGCCGTATTCCAGATGGACCTCGGGGAGTTGGAGCCTGATCAGAGTATAACGTTCCCGGTCTTTTTCGCTGCGGATAATCCTACTATCGATGAACTTGATCCCGGTAATAACAGAACAGCATCTGAAAATTTATTACAGAACATAGGCAGAGTTGGTTCTACAACCTATATCGAGGTTTCAGACCCTTCAAATGCTAATGCAACATTCGCCCTTGGTTCCGGTAATGATTCGCAGCTCTATGTACCGATAGATGCGGAGAATGAGGACATCAGTGCCTTTAATATCATATCAGATACGTTATCAACCATGATAGGTCTCCTCGCGGAGACGACCTATTCAAGCCATGCCAAAGTTATCGCAGATTCTACTGACGGGTTAGTAAATCTTACAGACATTGCAATTGGTAGCATTGATGGAAGCGTATTTGTCACTGATAGCGGTTCACAAAGGGTCTTGGAAGTGCTTCCGGACGGAACTGTCAATACCATTGCTGACGCAGCAGACGGGATAAATAATCCTACAGGAATTGCAAATAACGATGGATTCTTTCTTCTTGTCACTGACAGCGGTTCTAAAAGTATCTTGGAAATGCAGCTGGATGGAAGTTTCATCAATACTATTGCGGATGCAACAGATGGGATAAATAATCCTACAGGTATTGCGGTTAATGGTGGGCCATATTTCATTTCTGATAGCGGTTCTGACTCTATTATCAAGTATGCTGAAGGAATTTCAACAATTGCCAATGAGAACTCTACAGGCGGCAGGCTTGATGAACCTCAGGCCATTGCATTTAGCCAGGACGGGACAATGTTGTATGTTGTTGAGAACGGCTTCGACGCTATTCTCAGGATTGATCAGTTAACGGGGGAGACGAACAGGATTGCCACAGAACGTTCTTCAGACTGGGATATCAACGAACCGGTAGACATTACGGTTGGCAGTGACGGGTTCCTCTATTTTGTAGATGCCGGCAATAACTCTGTATTTAAGGTGAATCCTTTAACGGGTGAAACAAAGTTCCTTGCCAGTGCGGATACTACCGGCGGATTGCTTTCCGACCCCACCGGTATTGCCATAGACGGTGATGGAGAAATATACGTCTCTTCTGCTACCAACGGAATAGTAAGGCTCCTGAAAACTACCAATGATAAAACGCTTCACGCGCAGGCACTTAAACTGCGTGCTGATATAGTCGCGCATGACCAGGAATTTTCTGATCCTGCTAACGCGGGAATTATAACAGCCCTGGATGGCGTCATAGCAAAGCTTCAAAATAATGTGGATGTAGGTCCCCTTGGTGATGATGGCCTAAGTAATAACGGTGTAAATCATGCCGAACTTTATATACCGGCTACGGAACTGTTTAATGATCTGGAGACTATCAGGAATAACTTTATTGCACAGGCAGGTTTTCCGGATTCACTCGCCAGTCATACAACGGTTACACATCTATTATTGGATGCGCTTAAGCTGGCCGATGATAGTGTGAGCCTTCATCTGGATGAAATAGAGGCAAACCTGAGTAAGGCGGAAGCCTACCTTACAACCCATAGTAATGATGATGGTGATGCGGCTGATGGTGATCTGATTGAACTATTTAGTCCTATTCTCTTTGATATTACAATCTTAAGGGATGGTGATTCAACGGATGAGGCCACTGATAATGATGTAAGGCAGGGTATAGAAAGTTTATTGACGAATCTTGTTGACCACGTCTCGCTCGGCAACAATCCGTTCCATTCCCTACAGCCTTTTACCAATACCGACGCCGTTAACATGATGTTTGATAACGGTGTAGGTGGTGTCTTTGATCCGGCTCTTGCCCTTAATTCCAGACCCGTTATAGATAATGGTACCCTATCGGCGGGAGTAAACACAGATGGCTCATTGATAGAAGAAGCTGATTTTGAATTTGGTACCGGATTAAGGATGAAGGGGTTTACGAATATGGGTGAATTAGGAGGAGACGTGCTGACCGAAGATGGATATGGTGTCAGTTATCGAACTCTTGATGATCAGGGTTTGGCAGCTGGAGATTTTGTGGCAAAGGTTGGAAGTGGCGGTGGAGCAGACTCCTCAACTCATGGTACCACTATTTATACCAAACATAATAAGAGACGTATGGAGACATTTGCCTCTCAAGTGGGAGTAGACAGAAATGATCCTTTACAAGCAGGAGATCTGGCTGTAACCCACCAGTTCAAGCTCCTGCCGCAAGCAGACAATGCTCCTGAAGGTGACAGCAGGGAGAATGTAATGTCTGTAGAGGTGACTGTGACTAATACGGGTGATAATACCATCACAGACCTCCTTTATAGAAGGCTTGCGAATATTGATAGCGGCAGCCCTGTAACAAATGATGATAGCTTTTTTACGGTTCATGATGATGGTATTTCGAGTGATCTTAACGTGACTGGGGCGCCTAACGTTGATGGAACTTCCGCTGACCCTGATCCCCCCAGTTTAGATCCGACGACCAGTGTTGGTAATAACTTCCCCAGTACTTATGCCGGTGACCTCGATGCCCTGATCCAGTTTGATCTTACTACTTTGGGGCCGGGAGAGAGCAAGACATTTGAGTTCTTTTACGCGGGTGATAATTCTACGGATGACTTGTCAAATACAATAGGTGAGACCGTTACCGATGCGAGATACGTATCCAGCACATCCAGTACTGAATTCGTATACCCTGCGTTTGCACTGGGTACGGGCACGGATATAGCATCATTCGACAGGGCTGACGTGGCATCAAGAGAGGCGAGCTACTTTAATATCTTCACCGATACGATGACATTGATGATCCAGAACATGGCAAAGGCAAAGTATACGGCCTTGACGGTTGTCGATGCGGTGGGAACGGGGGGATTGATTGATGATCCTTCAGGTATAGTAATTGATGGTAACGGGGACTTGATTGTAACCGATGCGTCTTCAGCGTCGGTTTTGAAAATTGAGAAAGACGGTGCATTTCCAAGCGGTCATCAGGATACGGTAAGTGTCATTACAGATGATGTCAACTTGTTAAATAACCCTGGCTTTGAGTCAAGTCTTACTGATTGGACGACAGATAATGCTGCTATACGAACTGGTAGCCCTTCACCTCATAGCGGAATCAAATATTTGATGGGTGGTGCCAATGGTACATCTTCTAGCTATACTTTTCAGACAATAGATTTGTTGGATGAAGGTTTTGCGATAGGAGAACTTGATTCTAATGTGCTTACTCTAAATTTTGGTGGTTGGCAGTCCGGATGGAATACACAAACTGACAGAGGGAAAATTGAGATTGTTATGAGAGATACGTCATTGCAAGCTTTAGGCTCAATGGATCATGATTGGTTCTATTCAAATCATACCTGGGTTCTGAAGGAAGGTTCTACTGATTTACTGGTGGGAACACGATATATTGATTATGGTTTTCATGCCCAGAGATTTCAGGGATCCAACAATGATGCATATCTTGACGATGCGTTTCTTGATATTACCTCCGCAGAGGGACTGATTCTTGCTCCACAAAAGATAGCAGTTGACATTGATGGAAACTTTATCATAGCAGACAACGGCTCTCGGAATATCTTGAAGGTAAATCCAACTACCGGAGTAACAACAGTTATTGCTGATGTTGCTGGTTCCGGTGGATTGATTGATTCTCCTTCCGGCATTGTAGTCGACATTGATCCTGGAAGCCCTAATTATGGGGACTTAATTGTAACAGACTGGGGTTCAGATGCTGTTTTGAGAATAAAGAAGGATGTATCGTCTCCTACCGGTTACGAAGATTCTGTTTCTGTCGTTACCGATTCTTCCCGTTCGCCTGGATTATTTACAAACCCGGTATCCGTAGCAATTGACAGTAATGGTAACATAATCGTAGTCGATGGGAGTTCTGCGATACTCAGAGTAGACCCCATAACCGGGAAGACTGCGATGGTCGCCAGTGAGTTCATCACTTCTCAAGGAGAAGAGATTATTCATGACCCTCAAGGTATCGCAATTGACAGCAATGGACTTTTAATAGTATCTGACAGTTCTTCTGCTGTTGATGATGACGGGTTCTCGTCTATGGCTGGCTCGATCTTGATAATTGACCCAGTTAGTGGCGACACAAAGAGGATAATAGCATTGGGAAATGTAGTAGGTTCTTATATTGATGATGCCCTTGTTGAACACGTGAAGGAAGGCAGTATTTTGCCGACGGACATTGCATTTAATGATAGTGACGGTTCAATCTTTTTTGTTACTGAAAATGAAGTAGGTAATAACTCTATAGTAAAACTTGTCGAGACGACGAGCTCCGAATCCCTGCTTGCTCTTGCAGAAAAAATTCGGGCCGATATGGTTGCGCACAATGAAATATATTCGGATTCGATTATTGATGATCTGGCACACCAGCTCTTTATTGATGATCTGGACGGTGTTATTGCTGATATAGAGAGCAATCTGAATAATCCTGATAACCCGGGTATCTGGGTGAGCAGACAGGACATATTTGATTCATTGCGGACGACGAGAGATCTTCTGGCAGAGCATGCCGACATGCAGGAGCCGGTAGAGCATGCCTCTATCGCGCATCTTCTTTTAGATTCGAAGAGACTGGCGGATGATCAGGTCAGGCTTAATCTTGCCGCTATTGATACGGAGATCGGCCTGGCCCAGGCCTCTCTGCAAAATCATATAGTTAACTCCGGTAACACAACCGTTCATAGATATCTACTGTCACAAGTTAACAGTATCGCGTCAAATATAGATTCCCTCCAGACTGATATCTATGATATTAACATGGCTGCATTAATACAGAGTGGTGTGGAGGGGGCTTTTATCGATGTTATCGACCACATGCTTTTTACCGATCAGGAGCGCTCACACAGCCATAATGAGCTTGTCCATAACCCGTTCGAACCACACTCGCCAAATGGAGAGAGAAATGGTGATGTAATGTCATCGAGCGAAGGACTGGAACTGATGAATTATTACGGAGTAGGCGGTTTTTCCATACCGGAGAACCCCAACTCTGTAGTGATTGGAAACGACTTTTTCACACACATTGACATTGGTCCTGAGGGAAGTATCCGTGGATTTGCTGATGGTAAAAAAGGTCTTGCGCCCAGTATATTGAATAACGGACTTAATGAGGAAGACCGGGGCATCCTGTTTGATGATGGTTTTGGCATTAGCTTTGATAAGCCGGGCGTTAACGGAGCGCTTCGTGCCACCTTCGGTGGTGGAAGTGATGTTTACCCGGATGCTGTAGGAACGGCACTCAATGAAGGTTTAATAGCAGAAGATATAGAGGTGAATGGTAGTAAAGGAAAGGCGTTCTATTCACGTTCAGATGGTAATAGTGTTACGGCAAACACCTCGTTCGATGACGTGCAAATTTCCCACGCCTATCGGCTTGTCGAGAGTGAAAATAGCGGTGCTAACGTCTTAATAGCAGAGATAACCATAACGAATATGGGAGTCCGGACCATATCGGATCTGAGATACCGAAGAAAGACTGACTTTGATATTGGTGGGGATAAAGTGAACGATTATTATGGTTATAGTTATTTTTATTCGAATGAGAGCTATTTTGATCAATTTGACGTTCCCATTCCTGACCCGGATGATGAGCTTGTCGACGACGTTGAGTCGCCATATTGGGATGACGTGGGATTGGACCCTTCATATGAAGGTAATGATCCTATTGCGAATAATCCTGGTACGGATGTAGGTGACAATGCGGCCGTAATCCAGATGGACCTGGGTACTTTAGGGCCGGGTGAAAGTATAACCTTTCCGGTGATTATCGCCGGTGACAATCCTACTGTTGATGAAGATAATCCGGCTAACAATAGAACAGCTTCTCAAAATCTGGCAGACAGTATAGCTGATGTGATATCAACCACCTATATCGAGGTCTCAAGTACGTTGTTAGATGAAAGCACGGGGGCATATGCCCTTGGCACAGGGTCACTTAACCTTGAGGCACCTACCGGAGTGTCACCGGAAGGCAGGGAGCATTTTCAATTCATTACAGATACCATGTCCCTCATGATAGGCCATCTTGCTGATACGAGCTATTCGAGCCATGCAGAAAATCTTACTGTTTTTGCAGGATCTACAGGCGCCAGGGGTATAGCATTTGACATTAATGGCGACTTGATTGTTACCGATGTGCAGACAGATACGATCTATAGAATAAACCCATCCGATAGGAGCACTTCTCTGATCACTTCAGGGGGATTGTTTGATTATCCCGGTAGCGTTGCGGTCGACACTAATCCTGCCAGTGTTGATTACGGGGACTTAATCGTAACAGACGTTTTTGGACAGTCACTTTTCAGGGTAGATCCCTCTGATGGGACTACTACACAAATCTGGAATGATAATATGGAAGTAGAGGGCTTGACCATTATGCCTACCAACGTTGCAATCGATGGTAATGGTGATTTGATCGTAACTGATGTGATGGGCTCTTGATTATTAAGGTTGGCACCGGATGGAAGTACTGGTGAAGCCATAGCCAGCTTTTCCGGATTAACGGGCGGGTATGATTCAGGTGGGAGAATTCTTAGTCCTGAGGGAGTTGCTATTGACGAAAGTGGGATGTTGTATATTGCCGATTCCAGTTCAAATGCAATTCTCAGAGTCGATCCCGTATCGGGTAAGACATATAGACTCGCCACAAATAGTTCAACGAATGGAGATCTTAACATACCTGTAGACATTACGATTGATGAGAGAGGGTTCCTCTATTATGTAAATGGTCTAAGCAATGAAATATTCAAGATGCACCCTGATACAGGCAAGACAAAGTTTATTGCCAGCGGGAATACTACAGAGGGGATAATTGATAGTCTGGTCAGTATTGCCATTAACAGCAATGATACGATCTTTACCACAAATGTATCAAGTGATAGCGGTAATAGTGGTGTAGTAAAGCTTCAAAAGACTACGAATGATGACGCCCTTTTTGCCTTTGCCGAAATGATGCGTGCCAATTTGTTTACACACGATGATACATTTCCTGATTCGGAACACATAAGAGTTATGTCTGCCCTGAATAACATCCTCTTAAAGATTGATGCAAATGCTTCCATTGCAAATACTTTCAATAATACGGAAATATTTGGCGATATTGAGTCGGTCAGAAATGACTTTGTTGCGCACGCGGGACTTGCGGACGTCTTTAGCCACCTGGATGTTTCGCACCTCTTACTGGACGCGTTTAAAATGGCGAATGACAGCGTTCCTCTTTACATTGATGAGCTTGATGCGGTTATAGGTAAGGCAAAGTTCTATCTTGAGAATTATAATTTTAGCGGTGAAGGCGTCAGTCCACACGATGATCTACTAACAACTATTGATGGCATTCTCTCAAATATTGTCACGGTAAAGGGTAACATAAGGGATTTAGAAACTGCCCGTTCGGTAAAAAACAGCCTGGATGACGCGTTAACTGGCTTTGTCAACCATGTCTCCCCCGGCAACAATCCATTCAAATTCCTCCAGCCGTTCACCAATAATGATGCCGTTCAAATGATGGCGGATAATGGTGTTGGCGGCGCCTTTATACCTTCTCTTGCGATTAATACTGAAAACGTTATAGACAATGGTACGTTGACCGTGGGAATAAGCCGGGACGGCTCATTAATTGAGCCGAATTTGACAAATAATAACGGGGGAGTCGGTCTGATCATGGATGGGTTTACCAACAATGGTAATGAAGGGGGAGATGTCCTGGCTACCGGCACACCTTCTGAGGGGTATGGTGTCTCCTATTTTTCCGGGGGAAATAATTTCGTGGCAAAGGTTGGAAGCGGTAACGATGCAGACTCATCAACTCATGGTACAACTATATACACAAAACATAATGAGACGCGTATGGAGACCTATACATCTAATGTTGGCTTAGGACGAAGCAGCTCCTCATATGTTCAAACTGATCCATCATTGGTAGGGAACTTAAGCATCACTCATAAGTTTAAACTAATTCCATCACCTTACGAGGCACCTGAAGGATATTCTCGCGAAAAAATAATGTCCGTTCAAGTAACGGCAACTAATACAGGAAATGATCAAATTCTTGGTCTTCAATATAGAAGGTTAGCAGACTTTGATAATGGTTCTCCTGACGTAGCGACTGATAGTATGTTTCTGGCAAACGGTTCTACTGGGATTGTGTCCGGTGATGCAACTCTTAATCAAATGCGTGCTCAAATTCCATCAAGACCTAATTCTTTTGATCCAACAATAGTTGACATTGATGGAATAGGAACAGGTACTGGTGATTTTAATGCCTTAATCCAATTTCACCTTGACACATTAGCGCCGGGTGAGACCAAGACCTTTGAATTCTTTTACGCCGGGGATGACTCTTCAACTGATTTGGCAAATACAATAGACGAGGCGGTAAATGATGCAAGATACGTCTCAAGCACGTCCAACACGGTAGACCCATACCAGACATTCGCACTGGGCACAGGCTCTTCAATAAATTCATTCGACAGCGCGTACGTAGGGTCAACAGAAGCGGACCACTTTGGTATACTTGGCGATACCGTGTCACTGATGCTCAGGAATCTTGCATTGATAACCTATGCTGCTAAAACGGTTGTCAGCGAAGATTCTCTCGGCGTAGAACTTATGGATAATCCCAAAGACATTACCATTGACAACAATGGGGACTTAATCGTAGTTGATGAATCATCCGAAAAGGTTTTGAGATTACATGAAGAAACTCTGGATGACTTAATTACTCCGAGTGGCGTCTGGACAACAACAGTTATCACCGATCGACCCACATCCGGAAATTTGATCGAAGATCCTAACGGCGTTGCAGTAGCCGCTAATGGTGATATTTTTATTACTGACGACGGTACTGGTATAGACGCAATATTGAAAGTAGACCCGTCTGATGGAAGCACTTCCGTCATAGCCAGTAGAAGTACCGAAGGATCATCGATTATTAGAAATCCTTCCGGTATTGCGATAGCCAGTAATGGTGACTTAATCGTAACTGATGAATCATCAGAAAAGATTTTGAGACTCAGTGAAACAACTCCGGGCGTCTGGACAACAACTGTTATCACCGACCTGGCTACTTCCGGTAATTTGCTTGAAGACCCCAATGGCGTTGCAATAGCCAGTAATGGTGATATTATTATCACTGAAGATAGTGTAGACGGTGTAATGAAAGTAGATCCTTCTAACGGAAGCACTTCTGTCATAACCAGCCAGAGTACCGAAGGGACACTTATTTTTGATAATCCTGAAGGCCTTACCATTGACAGTAATGGTTTATTAATTGTAGTTAACAATAACGACGATGGTGCTCCGGTGGGTATAGATTCGGTTTTAAAGGTCGATCCGGTTACTGGTGACACAAGGATTATAGCTACAGAAACCTCAACAGGTGGAAAGATTAATGAACCTAAGGGGGTTGTAGTCGGTGAAGACGGTTCAATCTTTATTGCTGATACTGGTAGTGATTCCATAGTAGAACTTGAAGAAACGACGAGCACGGATTTTCTTCTTGCCTTCGCAAGGAAGATACGGGGTGACATGGAAACTCACGACGATGAACATACAGACGTGAATGATGAGACAGTTCAAGCAGATCACGATGACTTTCTTGCAGATATTGATAGTGTCATTACTGATATAGTGACAAATATCGGTGATCCCAATAACGTAGATAAGACCGTTATATCCGGCAAATTAAAAGGCGCATGGGAGGGGCTTGTGACTCACGCGGATATGCAGGAGCCCGCGCAGCATGCGGCTATTGCGCATACCCTTTTAGATTCCAAGAGACTGGCTGATGATCAGGTCAGACTTAATCTTGCTTCAATCGAAGAAGGGATTACTCTGGCAAAGGCCTTTATGGAAGATCACATAAATGACTTTGGCGACACGACCGTACATAGAGATATAGATAGCCAGATTGACAGCGCATTGGGTAAGGTAAGCATACTCAAGAACAATATCTATGACACCTCTGCCGCCGCCTCAATAAAGAGCGAAGTACAGGAGGCGTTTTGTGATGTCATTGACCACACGATCCGCAGCGACACTATGGAAGGAGCAAACCCATTCCACTTCTGCCACGGCAATATGGATCAATAAGGAGGGGTCAGGTCTCAACATTTGACATTTGGCAGGCGTTTTGTTAGATTACGCGCATGGCAAGGCCGTTAAGACTATCTTTTAAAGATGCGGTTTATCATATAACCGCGAGAGGTAATAGAAGAGAGAATATCTTTTATTCAGAAGCAGACAAGGCTAAGTTTCTTGAGATAATGAATGAGACATTTGAAAAGTATTCATTTGTCTGTTATGCCTACTGCCTCATGGACAATCACTATCATCTCTTTGTCAAAACGCTCCTGCCCAATATTGCGGATGGAATGCATTATCTTAATGCCTCATACTCTAACTGGTTTAAGGCAAAACATAAGATTGTGGGTGTGATATTTCAGGGTAGATATAAGTCAATCCTTGTAGAAGAGGATGCGTATAGTACAAAGCTCTCATCTTATATACATTTAAATCCGGTACGCGCACGGATTATTGATAATATCAATGAGTATGAATGGAGCAGTTATTTAGATTATACGGGAGAAAGGAAATCAATTGAAAGGTTGGATATTGGGTTTATTTTAAAACAGTTTGATACTGATCAGGATGAGGCAGTAAAGAAGTATGAGAGATTTGTGCTTACTAATACCGATATGGATAATCCGATGGGAGATTCATTTAAGGGAATTGCCATTGGAGGCAAGGCCTATATAGATAAAATCAAAGAGAAAATAAAATTGATGGGCAAGAAGAGAGAAATCGGAGAAACAAAGCTTGCCGTAACAAATACAACGGAAGAGATAATTAACGTAGTCAAAAACATATTTTCAATAAGCAGAGAAGAGATATTTAACAAACAGAGAGGTAATAAGTATCGTCAATTAGCAATATATCTCGTGAAGAAATATACGTGCTTAAAGCTTAAGGAGATAGGTATATTATTCAAAATGGATTATGCAGCGATATCCCAGGCGAGCAAAAGATATGAAGATGAAGCAAAGATAAATAAAAAAATATTTTCTATAATGAGAAAAGCGGAGAAACGCTTAAATAAGGAGGCTAATGTTAAATGTTGAGACCTGACCCCTATATTATCTTTTTTATGTTTATTTTTGTCCTTTCTGCGCATGCGCAGGCCGAAGAGAAGCTCAATATTACCGCAAAGAGTGTAGAGGGTGATGTGGAAATAATGCCCCCAAATACATCTGAATGGATACCGCTAATAACAGGTGATACTTTTTCAGAAGAAACACAGGTCCGTACAGGTCCGTTATCCAGCGTGTCCCTCGATTTTGCCGATAGCAGCGTTTCCATGGTTAACTCTTTTACGTGTCTGACTGTTGAAAAATTCTTTAAATCCGGCAATGTTTTGACTACAAGGGTAAAGCTGGATGTCGGTTCAGTAGTAAGCACGTTAAATGAGGGATCTCCATTTAAGAATGATTATAAGATAGTGACACCTTCTCTTAGTACATCATTAAAAGGTCGTGAAATTAAAAAAGTAGAAGCTGGCGGAATGTATAAAGACTCGGTAAACACCGGCTACAGAAAGGAATAAAGGGGTCAGGTCTTAACATTTAATATTGGACAGAGGGGGATATTTTAATAAACAAAAAGTATATATCATCAATTGACAATATTACAAAGGAATACGAAGGAAGAAATACGAATACATGCTTGCGTACTAAAACTTAAAAAATAGGTAAATTTTCCAAAATGGATTATGCGGCAATATCTCAGGTAAGTAAAAAATATGAAGACGAAGCAAGGATAAACAAAATGATATTTTCTATAACAAGAAACACGGAGAAACGCTTTCAAAAAGAAAGTAAATGTTAAATGTTGAGACCTGACCCCTTTTATTTAATTATATTCATATTTCTCACGTTTGCTTTTACTGTTTCCGCACATGCGCAGAGTTCCGCGCAAATGGAAGCGCTTAGGATACGGCAACAGAGATTGGATTTGGAGACGGCGCACGCGCTTGATCTCAGACGTGAAATGTCGCAACACCTTCTCTGGGACTGGGGAGGTTCTGAAAGATTCATGTTCCTCACCTATGATGATATTGATAACGAGCGTATTTCCGACAAACGCAGGACACAGAGGGCCAACAATTTTTACTTATGGGGTAGTTTAAACCTGGATGATATTCATAGTTTCTATGTGAGATTTCACGGACAGCAAATTGACTGGAACAGTGGAGACGAGTACAGGAGTACGGAAAACCAGTTTAAGTGGAATATGGAAGAGGGATTTGATCAGGGTACGTATACCATACATATAGACAGAGCCCTTAAGAAATATTTCGATTATGAGATACCTGCTCAAATACAATTAACGGCGGGACGATTTCGCTCGTCTATTGGGAGTCAGTTGGCTTATGTGAAAAGGGCTAATGGTGTACAGCTTGACGTAATGAGTAAATGGGTTGATTTGAAATTATTCGGTTTCAAAAATCTTATTGATGAGGAGAATATCGACTTCAGCGTACCGGGATTTCGCTCCAGCAGGAGGTACTTTTTCGGTGTGGAAGCGAAGTATAAGGGCTTTAGACGACATGTGCCTTATCTATTCGCACTCATACAGGAAGATCATAACAGAGAGAATATCGAAGATCCTGATCAGGACTATGGATACGACTCCAAATATTATGGAATTGGCTCACGAGGCCAAATCATGAATAACCTTTTCTACGAAATAGAGGGAATTATGCAGCGTGGTAAAGGTTTCCCACAGGCGGCAGTAGCGAGAGGCTATTCACCTGACAACGAACGGATAGAGGCGTGGGCCCTCGACGCCTCTTTACATTACACTTATAACAAAATTACCCATCCTACCTTCAGCGCTGAATATGCGTTTGGTTCCGGAGATAAGGACCGTATCGGGAGAGTTACCAATACGACAGGTGGTGGAAATAAAGAGGGTACTACGGACAGGAATTTCTTAACTTTCGGATATATAGACACAGGGCTTACTCTTGCTGCGCGTATATCCAATCTGAGAATGGTCAAGCTGGGATTTTCCTTTACGCCCTTGGAAGTTGTGAAGAGCAAAAGTGTTAACGTGGAGGTAAACTATTTTCTTTTCAGGAAAGATGAAAAAAAGAGTGCTATTTCTGATACCAGGGCTGACAGGCCAATAAGGAATCTTGGTAAGGAGTTTGACGTTAATATTACATGGCAGATTTTCTCTGATCTGAGCGCATCAATAAATTACGGAAGATTTTATCCTGGTAATGCATACAGTGATAAGGACGCGAGAGACTTTGTGATGGCGACGATAATGTTCCAGTTTTAGTTAGGGTAGGTAAAATACAGCCAGGGATGCTTGTTCAGCTACTCTCCTGCTGGTTCAACATGTTTGTTGGACCATAGTTAGATATGAATTAAGCTATTGAAAAATGGTGGTATGATAAACGGAATATGGTGGCACAGGCTTCCAGCCTGTATAATTTTTTAGAATAACACCATGGTTAGATGTAAAGGATCTATGGGAAAGTAATACAGCACTTATGTTTATTAGAAGACATAAAATATTTTTGTACTTATTATTACTCCTCTTGCTGCAATGTAAAGTTGTATCTGCAAGTGATAATATATACAGGGACCTGGTTGACAGGGGTATTGCTACATACGAAGATGGTTGCAGAGCAATTTCTTATTTCGCTAATGTATCTTCTGAGACAATGACATTCGAAGAGGTAGTGGTAGAGCTTAAAGAAAAGGGTATCATAGGAAAGAGATGGAAATATGAGGCAGAAAAACCTCTTACTCGGGGTGTAATATCTTACATGGCATGTAAGGTAGTCAAGATGAAAGGCGGTCTAACCATGCGTGTAATAGCAGCAGCCAACAGCTTTGCTAACTTAATATCAAGAACACTTAAGATAAAGAATGGTAAGGGACTACCTGATATTGGTATGGGTAAGCGCTATGCCTATTTAGAATTTCGGCACAAGGGTGTCGTACCGGATGGTCATAATAAAACATATCTTACCGGCCATGATTTACTGGCATTGGTATATAGAGTAGAGCAGTACATTAAGGCAGAGGAGAGGGAAAAAAAGCAGAAAAAAGCGGAAAGAGCGAAAAAAGAACAGAAAAAATTAGAAAAGTCCAAGCCTGAAGAGATCGATGAATTATAGGAGATACCGTAATTTTATTCCATAATGTAAAGTATATCTCATTTGTCTCTCTCTTTTATATATTTATCTTTCCAGCCATACACAATAAGTAATCATCTGAATAACTCCTCTATTGATTCAATCGATAGGGCCAGGCATTGTATGTCCGAATTGGTATCTGCCAGATTATGTCATTCGGCTGAACAAGTTCATGTTGACAATATCGTGTCTCCACAACAGAAACTAAATAAATTTGAATTTTATTTATTAAGAAATCTCAGGATATGAAAGTAATTCGAATTATTAATAGACAACGAAACATAGTGCGACAACTTATTGCTACATTGATAATACTGTACACTTTTGTTGTTTGTATGACTGCCGTATTTGCCGGGGATGATGAGTTAGAGCAGGTAGCAGGGAGTATGGTGTTTATTAAGGGCGGGTGTTTTAGTATGGGCAATACATTTGATGGTGGTGATAAAGATGAAAAACCGGCACATAAGGTATGTGTGGATAATTACTATTTAGGGAAATATGAGATAACTAACAGGCAGTTTGTCGTATTCTTGAATGATGTGGATAAGAGGAATGTGAATAGAGAGCTTTGGTTTACCATTAACGAAAAAGAACACTGTTATATTTCAGGGGATATTGGACATTATCGGATAATGCCAGGATATGAGGACCATCCTGTTGCCTGCGTTTCATGGCACGGCGCAACTGAATTTACTGAATGGGTTTCTAAGCAGACAGGTTATAACTGCCGATTGCCTACAGAGGCTGAGTGGGAATATGCGGCAAGAAGCGGAGGGCGGCAGGAGAAATGGTCAGGGACCGGTCATGAATCAAAGCTTGGTGAATATGCCTGGTACAAAGACAATTCCGGTAATAGAACACATCCCGTAGGTCAGAAAAACCCAAATGCATTTGGGTTGTATGATATGAGTGGGAATATCTGGGAGTGGGTAATGGATTGGCATGAGGACGGTTATTATCAAAAAAGCCAGGTCAATAATCCAGGAGGGCCATTAAAAGGTACTAACCGGGTTGTTCGTGGTGGAAGCTGTGACAACACTCCGAAGGTGCTTCGCGCGGCAAATCGTGTTGGGTATACACCGGTAGGTAGGGGATTTGACATCGGTTTCCGCCTTGCCATGACACCGTAAGGAACCTTTCTGGTGATAGAGGATGAGGTTAGAATTACAACGTCAATGATTAGGGCGTAAGGCATGCAGATATTTCAAATTATTCATAGACAACTTGGCACAATGCCGCATCTTATTGCGGCATGTATAATATATTGTCATCTCTTTTTATCTGTGACTACGGTAATTGCCAGTGACAAAGAATTGACTGTTAAAGTCCGGATGGACAAATTAATCACCTCTGCGAAAGAAAATATCGTAGCAGAGAAATGGGAAGAGGCTGTTAAAGATTTTGGAAAACTGATGAGGATGGGAGTAAAACTACCGGATAAATTTTATTTCCAGTACGGTCTGGTACTTTACAAAATGGGGGATTATGAGAAGTCTCTGATAAGCCTGAAAAGGTACCTGAAATTAGCGGGAGAAAATGGAAAATATTACAAGACGGCCCTTAATCTGGTTAATAAGTTTGATGATAAGGAGGGTGAGGAAGAACATACACTAACAGAAGTATTGATGCAAATAGAGAAGAATATGGTGTTGATAAAAGGCGGGTGTTTTAAAATGGGCAATAGATTTGATGATGGGAATAAAGATGAAAAGCCGGTACATAAGGTTTGCGTGGATGATTTCTGTATCGGGAAGTATGAGGTGACGGTGGGAGAGTTCAGGATGTTCGTTGATGATACCGGCTACAAAACCGAAGCAGAAGAGAAAGGTGGAATGCAGCACTGGGATGGTGAAGAATGGGAAAAGAAAGTTGATGTATACTGGGATAATACCGGATTTTTACAGACAGAATCTCAGCCCGTTGTGGGTGTGAGCTGGAACGATACACAGGGATTTATAAAGTGGTTGAATATAAAATCAGGAAAAAGTTTTCGGCTTTCCACTGAGGCAGAGTGGGAGTATGCGGCAAGGAGCAGGGGTAAGAAATATAAATACAGTTGGGGTAATGGAGAACCTTCAGGTAATGTAGCAGATAAGACAACAAAAAAGACATTTTCCCGTTGGATAACCTGGGAAGGGTATGATGACGGGTATCTGTTTACTGCTCCGGTTGGAAGTTTTGAACCTAATAAGCTCGGTCTATATGATATGACAGGTAATGTGTGGGAGTGGTGCTCAGATTGGTATGATAAAGAATATTATAAGAAAAGTGAAAAGCAGAATCCCCTGGGACCACCAGGCGGCGCACACAGGGTTAACCGGGGCAGTTGCTGGCACTGTGGGCCGGAACTTAACCGTGTAACCTTCCGCAGTTATATTTATGCTGATTACCGGTTCATAACCTTGGGATTTCGACTTGCCATGACACCATAATGCGGGAGGGCAGTTTAAACTGTTTAAGTGGCTTAACCCGTCCAAACCGTGCCTATTCTCTAGCTTTAACTCACTTCAAACTTAAGTCACTATTAACTTCTTTCATTTATATCAAAACTGCTTTGTAATTAATCAAATTCAGGTCGTTTACACCTAGGTCATTTTGGGCAGCAGTTTCTATATGTACCGGGAGATTTGGACGATTAAATAGCGAACAGAGCTCTCTCTCTTCTTTTCCTTAATAATGTTCATTCCTATCGTATCGAGGGCTACTGGATCTTTGCTCAAAATGATACCGTTGCTATATTTATAAAAACTTTACCCTAGTTGTTCGTGGAGACTAATTTTATTGTTGACCATGCTGTCAACATTTGGTAGTTATCTCCAGTGCATAATATCAAGCGTTTTCTATTGTTAGGAGTAAAAAGATGTTTATGATGTCAACAAGAGGTTTTTTCACGATTTTAATCTTTGTCTTCTCCTTTTGCCAATGGCATTATTGTGGGAATGTATTTGGTGAGGAAAAATTGGCGGTAATAAATAAATTCAAAGGTGATGTTATCATTCAGCATGAAGGTGAAAATCAGCTCGTTGAGCAGCGCGGCGCTAGAATTAGGAATTCGTCGATTTATAATCAAGATTCAATCTCAACTATGGAAGCATCAACGGCAGAGTTAGTTTTTAATGATAGTTCACGTTTTGATATCAATGAGAAAACGACATTAACTATAATCTCAGAAAAAACTACTAAGTTTAATAGGAGTTTACTTAGGAGAGTAAGCTTAAAAGCGGGAGGGTTGTTGGCAGAAGTAATACCAAGCAAAACGGTATTAACTGAATTTGAGATACCTACCGGTGTGGCAACAGTGAGAGGTACAGTAATTACGATAAACCTTGGTGTCGATCTCCTCTGTGTGGTAGATGGTGAGATCATATTTACAGATATTTATGGTAATGAACAAACGGTTATAACTGGTGAATGTATTTCGATAGGCGCAGGGGAAGTAGGTTATAGTGGTGGTGGCAGCGCAGAACAACCTACTGACCGTCCCGCTTCACCTTTCGTTCCGCGAGATAACATTGATAAGTAATTTGGGTTTACAGACTGAGTTCCGTATCATGAATATATAAGGAGTCGTAGGCGGAGGCCATCCGGTGTTAAATATGGTGGCTACAATGAAACTTGATTTGCTTTTCTCGTGCTGGACTGGATTTGGTTTTTTACAGGGTACTGTATGCTGTCCTTACCAGTGCCGTGTTTCATTAAAATATTGACAATTGCTGGTGTGATATCGTGTAACGTTGGGGGTTGTTCTATAGCCATTAATTTAGTCTAAAAACAGGTTTTTATTATCTATATCAGAACGGCTTTGTGATTAATCAAATTCAAATCGCTTACACCGAGACCGTATTCGGCGGCGGTTTCTATATGGACAGGGAGGTTTGGCCGATTAAATAGTGAAACCAGCTCTTTCTCTTTTCTCTTTTTCTCAATAATGTGCATACCTATCGTATCAAGGGCTACAGGATCTCTGCTCAAAATGATGCCGTTATTGTTCCATACGTTTCTTCTTTGCGGCATAGGACCCCCATCGTAAAGACCAACTATTCCATTACAGATATGGAGTTTTATTTTGTCCTTTATCACCGGTATTGAGTTTATGGCTGCAATAAAGGGGTCACATGCATTATCGTGAAAGTTATCGGGATGGCTGATAACACCGTGAGAGATATTTTTAAGCGCGATGCTTACTCCCGCAAGGCCATGGTCTTTTAACAGACCCAGGTTTATCAAAGAATCAACCTCTTCTGTAAGTATCCTGCTTATCTTAACGGCGCCATAGCCGCTGTCGTATTCTCTGTGTGAACTACCGGAATCAAGGGCCTCTTTCCCTCCACCTCCGTCTGTGGTATATGTTCTCACCCCTTTAAAAGATCTGTTTATTTTGAAACCTGATGAGAGGAAAAAATGCTGATATTGTTCCCATATGATGATATTATTCTCTTTTACACCAATGCTTTTTAAAGCGTCAACGATAGCCCAGCAAATCTGGTAATTGCCCGCAAGGATGTCGGCACCAAGGGCGTTTATCTTTATGCCTATCCTTTCATCCTCGTGAAAGAGCGATTTCCAGGCATCTTTCGGGTCGTCTTTTCCGGTAAGTGACGTTATTCCTGAGTCCATCATCTGCTTAACCAATGAAAGATTCGGAGTCATTCCTTTTATTATTTGTGAACTGCTTTTAACATCAACGACAAGGGATTGGAGGTTATTTGTTTTTTCTTGCTTTAGATCGGTTTTTGTGTCATCAGGTAGAGGGTCAAGAGGCAATGGTATTTGAGATAAAAACATACCACCCACTAATGAATTAAAACATGTTTCTTTAATGAATTCTCTACGGGTCTTATCTTTACTCATAATAATCCCTCCTTAAATTAGGTAATAGATTATCAACTCGTAATTGGATTTTCAAGATTGCTGCTTAATTAAATATCATTACATTTTAGCATTTTGGATGGATACATTCAAATATAGAATTCCTGATCTTTATATACTACATTTTATGGTGGTATATAAGAGCAGTGAAGGTTATATTTCCATTTATCTATATATATGGAACAGCACTTTGTTATACTTAATGGACATATTGTTACTTATAAATAATGACCTCTAAAAATACAGATAGTTTGCTAAACAAAATAGAGCAAAAGTAAAGGGGATATCTGAAATGAAACACATGCCAAACTCATCAAGTGCAGGACAAAAAAACTTTTGGGCAAGATGGAGTGTTATCTCAATTTTGATTGCTATTTTTGTAGCAGGCTTAGTTCTTGGCTTACTCATAGGAAGTGGCGGAGGCCCTGTTGGGACGACGTCACCAGCTTCTACTCCTGCCAGTAATATCCTTTTCTGGACATGCAGTATGCATCCACAGATTAAGCAAAAAGGGGCAGGGCGTTGCCCAATATGTGATATGGACCTTACCCCTATGAGGGAGGAGGCTGGTGGCGGTGAAAAAGCAAGTTTAAGGCTTGGAGAAAGAGCTCGCCATCTAGCATCTATTCGAACAACGCCAGTTAAGTATAGGGAATTGGCAAAGTCTGTTTATACCGTAGGAAAGATAGGTTATGACGAGAGCCGTGTTGCCCATGTTACCGCATGGGTTTCTGGGCGCATTGAGAGGCTTTATGTTGATTTTACCGGGACTATCGTAAAGAAGGGTGAGCATCTGGTTAGTATGTACAGTCCTGATCTTCTGTCTACTCAGAAGGAATACTTACTGGCCTATAGTGGAATTGAACGGTTCAGCAATAGTGATATACCGGAGGTTCTCTCATCATCGAGGACCCTCCTTGAAAACACAAAGCAGAGGCTGTTGTTGTGGGGTATTACTGTTGAGCAAATTGAGGCACTTGAAAGGACGCAGAATCCGGAAATTTATTCAACTATCTATGCACCTATTGGCGGTACCATCATTCACAAAAATGCCTTTGAAGGAATGTACTTCAAAACAGGAGACAGGCTTTTTACCATCGTAGATCTGAGTCGTGTCTGGTTGTATCTCGATATTTATGAATATGATATTCCCTGGATCAGGTATGGACAGGAGATTGAAGTCGTTACAGAATCCTATCCGGGAGAAGTTTTCTTCGGGAAGGTTGTTTTTATAGATCCGTTCTTGAACGAGACGACGAGGACTGTCAAGGTTCGCATCAATATGGATAACCATGAGGGAAAACTTAAACCTGGTATGTACGTTAATGCCAGGCTTAAGGCTAAACTTGGAGGTAGGGGGGTTATTGTTGATTCAGAAATCATGGGGAAATTCATGTGTCCCATGCATCCCGATATTTTGTCGGATAAAGAGGGGAATTGTCCGGAGTGTGGGATGAAACTTGAACTCATTGGCGGAAAAACGGGTATGTTTGTTCCGGGTTTAATTCAACCGCATTATGATTGTCCTATGAAATGCGAGGATTCTGCTTCGGATGAACCGGGAAATTGTCCTGAGTGTAAGATGGTTCTTATAAAAAAAGAAGGTGACAATGTTCAGGGCGATGGCACGGTATATGTTTGTTCCGAACATATTGAGGTACAAACCGGACTTCCCGGTATTTGCCCGTCATGCCAGGGGAACCTCAAAAAAAGTAATGAGAAAGAAGTAGGTGTTCTTACCGTCCCGCATAGTGCAGTGCTTTTTACAGGAAAACGTAATATTGTTTACGTAGAAAAAGAAGAGGGAAACTATGTCCCGAGAGACATAGTACTTGGCCCAAAGGCTGATGAATATTATCCTGTGATTGATGGTTTGAATGTAGGTGAGAAGGTCGTAATAGAAGGGAATTTTCTTATCGATTCACAAATGCAATTACTGGGCAAGCCAAGTCTGCTGTTCCGGGAAGGTTCTGCTCTTGACAAACCAATCAAAAAGAAAAAAGATGATCATAAAGAAGAACATAAAGAAAATAATAATATTACAGCAGCAGACATAATTGATGAATCCGTATTGAAGCAGATGAAGCAGGTGGCAGAAAATATACTGGACAATTACTATCGTGTTGCGGCAATGCTTGCAAATGATTCAACAGAAGGTGTTGATGGAAATCTAGAAGTGATTATCAATAATTCCAGAAAAATTAAGGAGAAGGAATCTGGAATTCCGGAAAGTTTGCGTGAAAGATTGTCTGTACTTACTGGAAATATTGAGGATGAGGCAAATGAGATGAAGGGAAAAGAGCTTGACGAAGCTCGGAATAAATTTAAGAGCTTAAGCCAGTCTATGGTTAGCTACTTCAAAGAGCTTCATGGGAGAGTGAAAGGAGCTGAAAATATTTACGTTTATTATTGCCCCATGGCTGGAGCCTCATGGTTGCAAGAAGAGGAAGGAACACGCAATCCATATTACGGTACTAAAATGCTGAAGTGTGGTTCGGTCAAGGAAGTACTGTCGTATAAATAATTTAGATAGGATAACAGGATAGAAAATTAGGCAACATATCTTTAAACACTCACATAATTATTTAATCTTTTTTTTTGTGCTTAACATCAACTTTACTTTTACTAAAATTAAGAATAAGGTCAACAGGATTTATAGTCTTTGTCCCGTTATCCTGTCTAATAAAATACCATGATAAATAGACTCATAAGATTTTCTCTGGAGAATACGTTTATTGTCCTGGTTATAACCTTATTGGTTGTAGGGGCAGGGTATTACAGCATCAAGAATGTACCGGTAGACGCGATTCCGGACATAAGCGAAAACCAATCCATAGTCTTTACCGATTGGCCCGGTCGCGATCCACAGACTGTGGAAGACCAGGTCACCTATCCATTAACTACCAGCCTCGAAGGAGTTCCGGGTGTCAAAGTAATTCGTTCATATTCGGGATTTGGTTTCTCCGTAATTTACGTCATATTTAAGGATGATATTGAATTTTACTGGGCACGTTCAAGGGTATTGGAACGGCTCAATGTTGCACAAAGATGGTTGCCGGATGGGGTAGTCCCCGTACTGGGACCTGACGCAACCGCACTCGGTCAGATCTTCTGGTACACGGTTGAAAATGGTTTTTATTGTCCGGAACATAGCGGTGGTGTCTTTGTTTGCCCTGATGATTTTACGATAGCCTTCGATAAGTCTGGAAATTGTCCTGAGCATGATCACAGGCTTGTACTTAAGCGGGTATTTAGTGAAGGTGGAATCTGCCCACTGGGAGATTCAGGATTAGTAACGTCCCTCTACAATCTGGGAGAGTTGCGTTCGCTGCAGGATTGGTATGTCCGGTACCAGTTGAACGCGGTGGACGGTGTTTCTGAAGTGGCGTCAGTTGGTGGTTTCGTTAAGCAGTACCAGATAGATGTAGATCCGGACAAAATGCGAGCGCACAGGGTAAAATTATCTGATATTTATGATGCCGTACGAAGATCAAACGTCGATGTTGGTGCAAAAGTCATAGAGAATTACGGGATGGAATACATCGTCCGTGGTATCGGTTTTATAAAGACGATTGAAGACGTAGAGAAAATTGTAGTTAAGTCGACAGAAGGAACTCCACTGTATATAAAAAATGTGGCTACAGTGACATTTGGGCCTGATTTCAGACGCGGTGCACTGGATAAGGAAGGTGCGGAGGTTGTCGGTGCTGTTGCAACGATGAGGTACGGAGAGAATCCTTTACAGGTTATTAATAAGGTGAAGGAGCAGATCAGGAAGATAGAACCCGGTTTGCCGGATGGTGTACATATCGTTCCTTTTTATGACAGGACACAGCTAATACATGAAACAATTGGTACATTAAAGGAAGCGCTTACTGAAGAAATTGTCATTACCATGGTTATTATAGCGATTTTCCTTCTCCATATCAGAAGTTCTCTTGTTGTCGCCATGACCCTGCCACTGGCAGTAATTATGGCGTTTATAGCAATGTATAGATTTGGCGTTGATTCAAACGTCATGTCTCTTTCCGGTATAGCCATTGCCATTGGTACATTAGTGGATATGGGGATAATAATGACTGAAAACATATATCGTCATCTCACAGAATCTGATGGTTCAAAACCAAGAGTAGAGGTTATCTATGAAGCAAGTAAAGAGGTCGGCGGTGCCATCATAACGGCAGTAGCAACTACCATAATTTCTTTTATTCCGGTATTCTTTATGGAGAGCCAGGAGGGTAAACTTTTTAAGCCATTGGCATACACAAAGACATTTGCCCTGTTTGCTTCTGTTGTCGTTGCCATTACGGTCGTGCCTGTGCTCAGTAACCTGTTTTTAAGGGAAGTAAATTGGCGAAAGAGGACTTCAATAATCATTGGTAGTTCCTTTGGCATATGCTTGATATTTATCATTCGTTATCTGATATTTGGTAGATATGAAGCCGTCAGTTTGCCTATTGCATGGTTATCTTCAATAATTGGAGGTTTGCTCATTGGATTTGTTATTTTTGTAATGAGTAAAGAACGACTCAAACCAATGGAACAGAATTTTATTTCCAGGGGTATTTATGCCGTATATGAACCCACGCTTAGATGGATACTTGACCACAAAGGTCTTTTCTTGATAATTCCCGTATTCGTAGTCTTTAGTGGCGTTTCTATATGGCTGGGTCTGGGCCGGATGGCTTATCCGGTTGAAAAATGCTTGAGTTACGTCAAACTGGATGTAAACAAGATCAGCCCCTGGGTTGCACTTAAACACAAATTTCCCGGTATAGGGCGTGAGTTTATGCCGGCACTGGATGAGGGGTCTTTTTTATACATGCCTTCCTTTTTACCTGCTGCAAGCTTGACAGAGGTGATGGCCGGTTTGAAAAAACAGGACATATTAATGAAGCAGATACCGGAAGTGGAGATGGTTGTAGGTAAGATGGGAAGGGCAGAGACCGCGCTTGATCCGGCCCCAACATCAATGATTGAAACAATCATAAACCTAAAGCCAAAGGACCAATGGAGAAGAACGACAATAGAAAGGTGGTATTCAAACAGGTACATTCCGCAGTGGACAAAAAACATTCTGGGCCTGGTATGGTCAGAGGAGAGGACTATCACAAAGAATGAGATACTTGAGGAATTGCGTGAGGCCACGAATATGCCTGGAGCTGCACCCACGTGGCTTCAGCCTATACAAACACGGGTGATCATGCTGCAGTCAGGTCTGCGTGCAATGATGGGTGCAAAGATCTATGGTGATGATCTGAGGGAAATTGAACGTATAGGTTTGCAATTGGAATCAATTATAAAGCAGGTACCGGGTGCAGTTGACGTGATAGCCGATCGTATAGTGGGTAAACCATATATTGAGTATAAGATAAATCGTGAAGCAATTGCGAGGTATGGAGTGGATATAAAGGATGTTCAGGATGTCATAGAGGTTGCGCTCGGCGGTAAGAACCTTACATGGACTGTTGAGGGTCGTGAGCGTTACCCGGTAAGGGCAAGGTATATGAGAGAGATCAGGGATGATTTTGATATGCTGCCTCGGATACTTGTTCCTACCCCAGCCGGAGCACAAATTCCTATTGCACAGGTATGCGATATAGAATACACCATCGGTCCTTCCATGATTAAGAGCGAAGACACTCTCCTTGTAGGATATGTTACATTTAATACCAGGGAACGGGATGAGGTAAGTGTGGTTGAAGATGCCGGTAAACTCGTGAAGGCTAAGATAGCATCCGGAGAGTTAAATTTACCAAAAGGTTATTATATAAAATGGGCCGGTCAATTTGAGAATCAGATAAGAGCGAACAAACGTTTAGCCGTCTTACTGCCTATATGTCTTTTTGTAAACTTCTTTATTCTTTACATACAATTTCGATCCGTAATGACAACTTTATTCATTTATTTTGCTATTCCAGTATCACTGGCTGGAGGGTTTATTCTGCTCAATATCTTCGGATACAACCTGAGCGTGGCCGTATGGGTTGGCTTCATCGCGCTGTTTGGTATTGCAGTGGATGATGGTGTTGTTATAGCAACGTACCTTGACCAGACGTTTAAGAAACGAAAAATAAGTTCTATTCAAGATGCCAGGGAAGCAACGGTGCAGGCAGGTCTTAAACGTATCCGTCCTTGCCTGATGACATCAGCCACTACGATAATTGCCTTAATGCCGATCCTTTTGTCTACCGGTAGGGGTTCGGACGTAATGAAACCAATGGCAATTCCCACCGTTGGCGGAATGGCTGTTGTTGTGATAGCCATATTTATCGTTCCCTGCTGTTATTGTGGACTCATGGAGTTGAAGCTGAAGTGGGGCATCAAAGATGCTCGCTTCGAGGAGAATGCAACGGCTTAACCATGCATTTCACAAGCACATGATTTCTATAATGAAAAATATGTATGAGATTGATTCTAGCACACTTTCAGGGCGCATATTCTTTCTGCTCTATGCTCTTGGGGTTTAAACCCCAGGCTTTATAATTTTGCCATTTAGGGCATTTCGATATTGGTCTTTAAATTTTTGAATAATCACCAGTATTCACAAGAATACTATTGTATATACATTATGCATGGTTTATTATTTCTTAAAACTCTTTTCCATCCAGAAAATATACAAAAATTTATAGAGGAGAGAAGTTATGAAAAAAAATATCAGGCTTACAAAGAGGAGAAAGAAATCGAATATTCTCTGATAAATGGAGAATTCTTGAATGTTAAACCTGATGAATTTAAAGATATAGCTAAGCCTATCAAGGCAAGGCAAAAAAATTCAGTATTGAATATCAGAATTAATAGTAACGATTTAGAACAAATTAAAAGAAAAGCAGATAAACTTGGGGTTAAATACCAAAGCTTTATCTCAGAACTTCTTCACCGGGTTGCACACTCATAATATGGCAATGGGTATTCCATATCAAACATTAATTTCTGGTATAATTCACCGATATATTGAAGGCGAATTAATATCAAAAACGGGATCTTAGCCTGAAAGAAGTACATATCTGCACTGTTCAATAATCTATTAGCATTAATAAAGAAATGAAATCTAAAGAACCCCCAAAAACAAACCTTGATGACCTCATCCGGAAGATAAAGTCTGAAGGAATAGAGGAAGCAGAGAGGAAATCTGATGAGATTGTAAAAGATGCCAGGATTACTGCGTCTAAAATATTAGATAAAGCAAGGCAAGAGGCTGAAGCAATTATCGAAGAGGCAGAGGAAGGGATACGTAAGAGGGAAGATAGCAGTAAGATTGCTCTTGGGCAGGCAGCGAGAGACATAATCCTCAACATACGGGCATCTCTTACAGAAATATTTAATTCTCTTATTAAGAAAGAATATCAGCAGGTTTTGACAGGTAAGACCCTGGAGACGGTATTGATTAAACTCATCGAAGGGTGGCAGGAGAATGGAATGGGAGATACGGATATTGAATTACTTGTAGGCGAATCAGATAGAGATGTTCTGTTTGAAGGGTTTTTATCAAAACTTAATGAGGAAATAAAGTCTGGCATTGAACTTAATACCCATCCGGACATCGAGGGAGGATTTCGCGTAGGTATGAAAGACAACCATGTTTACTATGATTTCACTGACGAAGGCATCGCCAATGTCCTTGCTGAATATTTAAATCCAAAGTTTTACAATTTTATCGAATCGCTTATAAAAGATATAAAATAGTAATGAAAGAACAGTACTATTATGTCATATCATCACTGCCATCTCTTTCCTTAAAAGAAGAACTTCCTATCAGAAAGAATAATTTCCTTTCTGTTTGTAAAGAAAACTTAAAAACAACTGATTTTGAGATGCTCAGGTCAATAGATTTATTTGAGGTAGATCAAGAAAAAGCACCTTTAGATATCATAAGGTGCTTTTTCAGTTGGGAGAGAGAGGTTAGAAACGCACTGGTTAGATTAAGGGCGGAGAGATTGGACCTTGATTCTATAGACTTTATAAGAGGTGATATAACAGAACATTCGATTGGTCACTTTACAGAAGAAGCTTTCAGCGCAGATTCTCCTCTAATAGCTGAAGATATCCTAAACAAAGCAAGGTGGAAGTATCTTGATGAGTTGGAATTCGGTCATTATTTTGATATAGAAATACTTGTTATTTTTTTTATCAAACTCCAGATACTTGAGAGAGTATCTCTTTTTGATGCGGTACAGGGCCAGGAAAAACTGAATGCGGTGGTCACCCAGGGTGCACCGGACACGGATTAGGTTTTGTATGCTCTTGGACCTGAAAAACCAATACAATCTGGCAGTTGTGATTATAAAACATTTATACATTAATTCTGAAAGACTTTCTAGAAATGGAAAATACCGGTAAACTTGTAGGTATAAATAAAAACTTGATCACTGTTGAGTTTGAAGGCAATATTAAGCAAAATGAGATTGCCTACGTAATTTTGGGAGAAAGCCGTCTTAAAGCAGAAGTCATTCGCATAAGGAAAAACAGAGCTGACCTGCAGGTATTTGAAGATACCAGGGAGCTCAAAATGGGTGATGTTGTTGAATTCACCGGTGAGTTATTGTCTGTAGAGCTTGGACCGGGTCTTTTGGGACAACTCTATGATGGCCTTCAGAATCCGCTTCACGAGTTAGTAGGAGAGTTGGGTTTTTTTCTCCAGAGAGGTAAATATATTAATGCCCTGCCGGAAGAGAGAAAATGGGATTTCACACCTTGTGTTAAGCCTGGTGATATATTGCAGCCTGCCGATGCCGTTGGTACTGTTGAGGAGAGTATTTTCAAACATAAGATAATGATCCCCTTTTATCTGCTTGGCAGGTATGAAGTTGTAGAAATTGCCGAATCCGGAAATTATAGTGTAAAGGAGCAGGTTGCGCTCGTTAAGGATAAAAAAGGTCAGCTGATACCATTGACTATGATGTTTGAATGGCCTGTTAAAATGCCTGTCACATCATATCGGGAACGATTAGACCCTACCGAACCACTGATAACAAGAATAAGAGTGATAGATACACTGTTTCCTGTGGCGAAGGGTGGGACTTATTGTATTCCAGGTCCTTTTGGAGCGGGCAAGACAGTATTACAACAGATAACGAGCCGCAACGCGAAGGTTGATATAGTGATTGTCGCCGCTTGTGGGGAAAGAGCAGGTGAGGTGGTTGACACGATTAAAGAGTTTCCTAAAATCATAGATCCCTTTACAGGAAAGTCCCTCATGGAGAGAACAATAATTGTTTGCAATACGAGTTCCATGCCCGTTGCAGCCCGTGAGGCATCTGTTTATACTGCTATTACCATGGCGGAATATTACCGGCAGATGGGACTTGATGTACTAATACTTGCTGACTCAACATCAAGATGGGCCCAGGCCATGAGGGAGAGGTCCAGTCGATTGGAAGAGATACCAGGAGAAGAGGCGTTTCCTGCCTATCTGGAATCTACCATAGCCGGATTTTATGAAAGATCGGGATTGGTAAGGCTGAGGGATGGCAATACCGGCTCTATTACTATAGGAGGTACGGTAAGTCCTGCAGGGGGAAACTTTGAGGAACCGGTAACACAGGCGACACTGAAAGTTGTAGGTGCTTTTCATGGATTATCACAGGATCGGTCGGATGCCAGGCGCTATCCGGCTATTGATCCACTTGACAGCTGGTCAAAATATACCGGTATTGTCGATACTCAGGCAAGAAATAAAATAATCGATCTTCTTACAAGGTCTCAGGAGATTAATCAGATGATGAAAGTAGTGGGAGAGGAGGGGATAACATTGTCCGATTATATATTATATTTAAAGGGTGAGTTCTTTGATAATGTATATCTTCAACAGAATGCTTTTGATGTAGTGGATCGGGCGACTTCAGAAGAGCGCCAGAAAAAGGTTTTTGTAGAGATCCTGGAGATTATTGACTCACCTCTAGAGTTAAATAATAAAGATGATACCAGGAATTTTTTTAATAGGATCAGACAAATGTTCCTGGATTACAACAGTTCAGAATGGAATTCACAAGACTTCTATGAAAAAGAGAGACTTATCGGAGAATTGTTCTGTAAATATAGAAAAGCAGGGATTGAGTTAGAAAAATCTCTCTTTCGGAAGACTCTTGTTGGGCCTAAAGCAGATTGATATTTCATCTGATTAAAGAGTGGCTGAAACAAAAAGGAGAGAGTTTAGCAATAGCTAAGGAATAGTATGAGGAAAATATACAATAAGATCTCACAGATATCAGGCAACGTAGTAGTGCTTTCCGCAACCGGAATAAAATATGGTGAATTAGCTGTTATTAAGTCAGAACGCGGAGATTCTTTTGCGGAGGTTATCCGTATTGACGAGAAGCTGGTTTATCTCCAGATTTTTTCCGGTAGTGGTGGTGTTTCTACTGGTGATGAAGTGCATTTTTTAGGAAGGCAAATGGAAATCTCTTTCTCCGAAGATCTTCTCGGGAGAATATTTAATGGAATAGGAAAACCACGTGATGGAGGACCAGTGTTAACAAAAAACCTTATAGAGATAGGTGGGCCTACGGTAAATCCGGCAAAACGTTTAATTCCCTCAAATATGATACATACCGGGATACCCATGATTGATCTTTTCAATTCACTCGTTGAATCACAGAAGATATCAATTTTTACAACACCTGGAGAACCATATAACGAACTTCTATCGCGTGTAGCCCTCCAGGCAAAAGTTGATATAATCATCCTTGGAGGTATGGGACTTCGATACGATGACTATCTTTCATTGAAAAATACTCTTGAAGAAGAAGGTGCGCTGAGTCGCTCTATTTTATGTATCCATACAGCAGCAGATCCGGTCGTGGAGTGTATAATGGTACCGGACATTGCCCTTGCAGTTGCTGAAAATTTTGCACTGCAAGGTAAAAAGGTCCTTGTTCTATTGACAGACATGAAAAATTTTTGTGACGCACTCAAGGAGATAGCCATTACCATGGAACAGATCCCCTCGAATAGAGGATATCCAGGGGATTTGTACAGTCAACTTGCAGCGCGGTATGAAAAAGCCGTTGATTTCGAAGATGCCGGTTCTGTAACTATTCTTTCTGTTACAACAATGCCGGGTAACGATGTTACTCATCCGGTACCGGACAACACGGGTTATATCACTGAGGGTCAGTACTATCTTAACAATGGCAGAATCGAGCCTTTCGGATCTTTAAGCAGGCTGAAACAGTATGTGAATAAAAAGACAAGAGACGATCACAGGCCCCTGATGGACGCAATGGTACAGCTCTATGCATATTACCAGGAAGTATTAGAGAAGAAAGCGATGGGTTTCAGAATGACCAGGAGGGACCACAGCTTTCTTAAATACGGGACTCTTTTTGAGAATGAATTGATGGATCTATCGGTAAATATAGCACTTGAAGAGGCGCTAGATACGGGATGGAGAATACTTTCAGAATGTTTTAAACCTGAAGAGACAGGGATCAGGACAGAACTGATAAACAGGTTCTGGCTGAAGAGTGGACCACATATAACTATAGATAAAAACCCATAAATGAGAAAGATCAAGCTTACAAAGGCGGAGCTAAAGAACCAGAATGACAATCTAAAGCGTTACAACCGCTACTTGCCAATTCTTTACATAAAGAAACAACAACTACAGAAAGAGATCGAAAAGTTAAGAATTGAACTGAAGAGGATAACGTTTGAATCTAACAAATTACGAGATGAGATAATCCCATGGGTTTCTTTACTTGGTGAGGAAGTGGGTCTGTCTGATCTGGTTATGTTGAAAGAAATTAAAACCAGTACTGAAAACATAGCTGGAGTGGTTGTCCCTGTTTTTGTTAAAGCCCATATAGATATAGAGAAATATGATCTGTTTAAATACCCTTTATGGGTTGATAATGCGGTTGGTGTTATCAGTAAGATGATATCTTTTCAGGCAGAAGAGTCAGTGGTTGTGGAGCGATTACGCCTTCTCGAACAAGAACTGTACATTACATCTCAGAGGATAAACTTATTCGAAAAAATTATGATTCCGGAGACAAAAGCAGCTATCAGAAAAATTTCAATATTTCTTGGAGATCAACGGGCAGCTGCCGTGGGATGGGCAAGAATAGCCAAAAAGAAAATGCAGGGAGTAAGATAAATGATTGTAGGGATGAAGAAAGTTACCGTAGTCATCAAGTCGGCCTGGCTGGATGAGGTTTTAAAGAAACTTGGTGATCTGGGAGCTGTGCATCTTCAACCTGTCGTTTTTCCTGGAAATAATACTATTGAAAATTTAAGAGAGAATATTCAGTCAATGGAAAAAGCTGTATCAATAATTGCTGAAGGAAGTTATAAAGATCTTGTACTCTCTGTTAATGGAGAGCATGGGTTGGTATTTGCAGAACAACTTCTCGCCCTTAATGAAGAAGCAAAGCTTATCGAAGAAGAGATGGTTATTCTTGAAAATGAATATGAAAGTCTTAAGGTATGGGGAAGATTTGATCCCAGAGAGATGAACAGTTTAAAAGATGCAGGCATTCTGATAAAGTTGTTTACGTGTAATAAAAAGGATTTAAGTATTATCCCAGAAGAGTTTACGGTTAATATTATTTCTGAAGATAAAGCTACTCTCTATATTGCAGTCGTTTCTAAGGGGAAAGAAATAAATGTTCCACTTGAAGAGATACAGGTCCCATTTCATGGTATGGATGAGGTAGATGGTATGATTAAGAGAGAGCGAGAAAATCTTCTCAATATTCGGAATGAGATTTCAACGCTTTGTGACAAACGCCCGGTGATCGAGAGAGCTTTAATTAAATCCAGAAATAAACTTGACTATGAAGAGGCAAAGGCGGGAATTGGGAGTGAAGACAAAATCTCCTACCTGATGGGATTCTGCCCGGACCCTTTGATTGAAAATCTCAGCAAAATGTCCACTAGAGAAGGTTGGGCAATTCTTATTGAAGATCCTTTACAGGACGATCCTGTTCCCACACTCATCAAGCATTCAAAATGGACTAAAATTTTCCAGCCCGTTATGGATTTCATTGGTATTACACCCGGTTATAGAGAGTTTGATACAAACGGTATATTTTTAATATTTTTCACTGTTTTCTTTGCGATGATTATAGGAGACGGAGGGTATGGTGCTGTTTTCCTTATTGCTGCCTGCATAGCTGGCAAGTGTTATAAACGAATTGCGAGAGAAAAGATACTTCTCTTCTACCTGCTGCCTATTACAACAATCGTATGGGGAGCTATTACCGGTTCGTGGTTTGGGGTAGAGGCTATAAACCAGCTACCGGTATTTAAGGAATTTATTGTTCCTCCCTTATATAGCTATGCCAGGGAAAGCGAATCTAACATAATTCATCTATGCTTTTTGATAGGTGCACTTCAGCTTTCCATAGCCAGGATCTGGGTAGCAGTAAAATCATTCACATCTTATACTGTTTTTGCGGAAACAGGATGGGCTGCTTTGGTATGGGGCATATATTTCGTTGTGAAGTTTCTCTTATTAAATGAGGAACTGAGTAGTGTTGTGTTTTATCTCATCGGGTATTGGGCTGCTGTGATAATTCTATTCGGTGAACAGAAAGAAGATGGCTTTGTGAAGGGTATCTTCAGGGGAATAACAGGCTTCATTATCAATGCCTTGACCGGTATTGGATGTCTTTCAGATCTTATCTCTTATATAAGACTGTTTGCTATCGGTCTTGCAACCAGGGAGGTTGCTTTAGCCTTTAATAACATGGCAGGGGATATTGGTTTCAGTGACGCCAAATCAATTGTAATAGCCATTATTATCCTTATCTTTGGACATACGATAAATATAATGCTTGGAGCAATGTCAGTTCTCGTCCACGGCATAAGACTGAATCTTCTTGAATTTTCAAAACACTTGAATATTCAATGGTCTGGTATTAACTATCGCCCCTTTAAAAGAGAGAGTTTGTAAAAACAGAGAATGCCTATTAGAATATACTGGCAATTGATAATACAAAGAATAACCACGGGAGGGATTGAATGAGTATATTGGAGGGTTTGGGAAGTGCAGGTTATGTTCTTGCTTTGTGCTTAGCCGCAAGCGGTTCAGCATTTGGGACTGGCGCTGCAGGTATGGCAACTCTTGGGGCATGGAAGAAATGTTTTCTGCAAAACAAAAATGCTCAATTTATCCTTGTCGCTTTTGTGGGGGCTCCACTTTCACAAACAATTTATGGAATGATACTGATGAATGCTATCAGGAGTGCACCGGATACCGTACATCCCCTGGCAAAGTTTACGATAGGACTTATGGGAGGGCTGGCAATGGGTATAAGCGCGTTGCTTCAGGGTAAAGCGGGAGCAAAGGCTGCGGATGCCCTCGCAGAAACAAAAAAAGGATTTGGTAACTACATTATGGTCCTGGGTATCATAGAAACGGTTGCTCTATTTGTTATGGTATTTCTCATGACAACATTGAGGTGAAATATTATAAACTCTTTTGTGCAGCATCAGTAAAGCGAAAGAGGCTGTTTGCTTAGTCTCTGATTGCGGTTGAAGTAATTTGATGTACAGAAATTTCAAAGTCGTCGGGTAAGAAACCCGACATCTTTTAACTGATTTTACAATAAACATAACACTTGAAATAAAAAAATGAATATAGATGAGAGAGATATTGAAAAAGGAGCACTTCCTGAGATTTTACCCGGTTTTTATTCTAATAGTATTTTATATCTAAGTGAACTGAACGACTATAGAATGTATGCTGAAGTTTGGAGCAATAAAAAAAGTAAAGAAGACGCAAGAAGGATGGAAATAGGGCATGCGGGATATTTAAAAACACTGGAGTTTGGGGAGAGGAAAAAGAAGAGAAAAAGTGATAAAGTGAGATTTGATTATTTTGTAGTTGCCGATTCAATAAATTACAAGGTAATGAGGGATGTATACGGAGAACAGAAGGTTTTCATACAAATGGGGAGGGTACAAACTAATACTATTTTTGATGATATTATTAAAGCAAAAACATATTTTGAAACTCAATCTATACGTCCCGACAGTGATTTTCACTCGGAAGGCTATTTGCCGGAAACACTTGAAATAGATTTGGAAAAACTGGGTTTGAGTCAAGACGAGAAAAGTAAAAAGTATTATTTGGAAATTCCTACTGACTCAAATGATATTTCAAACAATTATCAAAAAATGCTTTTATCACAGGTACTGGGCAGATATGACATTATTGAGAAGCTGCAGATTTTGGGTAAAGTGAACCGCAAAAGTATCAGATGCCTTTTTGAAAATCCAGGTCATGTTATAAAAAGCATAGGAACGTCGAATGCGGTCCCAAGGTTATGTGTTGCCTGGCCATTCCATGAAACATTGGTCTTTGACTTTGCGGGAGTACCTGAAGACTATGACGAAGTTTGCTTACTCGGAACGCTAATGAAGGCGAAAGAAGCTCACGATGAAAGTGAGGGGCATTTTGATAAACCTCAAATTGACAGTTATGCCTGATGATTGAGGGTCTGATCCTGGAATTAAAGAGCTGAAGTAAGCAGAAAACATTCTTCACAGACGAAGAGAGCGTAGGAAATATGGCGAATCTTTTCATACTTTTCCCTGGGTTAATGGCAATATCGTTTGTGAGATAATATATCTATTGTTTGCTATTCGGTGGTAGGCAAAATAGGATAGTAAGCTGATTACCGGTATTTTAAAAAAGATTGCCAGCCATCTGAAATACCTTAAATTACAGAGTATCTCCGGTAGTGACTTGTCACCTGCCAGGGTACGTCCATCAGGTGTCACCAGGTGCAGGGCCTCAAGACATGCTTCTTCTCCTATATCCGGGAATCTGCTCTTGCGTTCTTCCGATTGGCACGCGATGAATTCAAATGTTACCGTGTCCATTGCGTGTGATTTAATCCAGTTCATGTATCCGCAACATAAGCTGCACTCCGCATCATATATTAGTATTGTAGGTTTCACCTGTTTCTACACATTTAAAAAAAGTAGATTACGAAGGAACATGATAACCTTTTCAGGGGCTTATTGGATAATATGGCATAACTAAATTAATTTCAAACAATTATTCAAAGAAAAATTTACCACTACGTGAAGTCATACTAACATATTCTTGTAAACAAATCAGTTGAATGTATAATCAAATAAGTATTACGTTTTTTTCAATTGAGAAGTTTTTTCGCGATTGTTTATCGTTTTTAATCTTCGGTTATTTGATCTGTTCTACAGATATATGCATAGAAAGAAATTAATTCAAAACCTCAGAAATTATCAGACCAAATGGGAAAATGAGCCAGATACGGTAGAGCAATTTATTGAGTTTGTGTCAACCAATGAGAATTGTTTTGAGAGAAAGTTGAAAGAAGGACACATCACGGGTTCAGCCTGGGTAGTTAGTAAAGATGGAAGGCAAGTCTTACTGACTCACCATAAAAAACTCAATAGATGGTTTCAGCTCGGTGGTCACGCGGATGGGAATTCCGATGTTTTGCAAGTAGCGATGCGTGAAGCGCTTGAAGAGTCAGGACTGGAAAGAGTTGAACCGATTAGTAGGGAAATTTTTGATATTGATATCCATAAGATCCCGGAAAGAGGTTCGGAACCGGAGCATTACCACTATGATGTGAGATATGCTTTTAAAGTGGATGGAAGTGAGAAATATGTCGTCAGCGACGAGTCTCACAACTTAAGTTGGATAGAAATTGAGAACTTGAGTGAATTGACAGAAGAAGAATCAATGCTTAGAATGGCAAGGAAATGGAAGGCGGTACGAGACATATGAGCGAACCGTTCCGGGAGTCTGTTTTTAAGCATGACGGTCAAAAGGAAAGATGTGATTAGTACTTATTGCCTGGATTCCGGATATGGGTGGGATCCGATATCGAAAAGTAGATTAGAGATAACTGAGAAAATGCAGATTTACGTTGAACCAACACAATATGATATGAATGAGATGGATGATTTTCTTTATTCTAATTATTTAATAAACTATTCAGAAAAGAAAAATCTTGAAGATCTGTTTCGTGCGTACCAATCTCCCGCAAAGAGAAACACATACATAAATGATCAGAGCCTGGCAGCGTTGTATATGATTGCCAGGGGCAGATCTATTATGGGTGTAATGGAAAAAATCATTAGAGAACACCTGGATGTTTTTCATGAAGTTGGGTCTGTCGTTGATTTTGGTGGAGGGCCGGGGACATTTCTTTTCGCACTTAGTAAATTCAAAACAGTAAATAAATATACGAATGTAGAGCGGAGTGATGTGTTTATTGGTATTTTGAATGTTCTTGTCGAGGAGTTTCTCTCTTCGTCAATTCCTCATACCCATGTAGATTCGATTAGTTGCAACTATTTAAAGCTGGAATCTCAAGATATCCCGACAAATGATCTTTGTGTGTTTTCCTATACTTTTTGTGAATGTGACAATTCTCTGGTTCGTTTACCGGGTTTAGTTGAAAACTCGAATAGGGTTTTAATAATAGAGCCAGGCACACCATCAGGATTTAATAATATTATTCAGGCGAGAGACAAATTAATAGAAAAAGGGTTTAGTACCATTGCTCCGTGTACGGTATCAAACGGATTTTGTCCTTTGAGAGATTCTGAGTCTGATTGGTGCCATTTTGTCGAGAGGGTAGATCGGTCTCGTATCCAGAGGCATTTAAAAAATGGCGTGTTAGGTTACGAATATGAAAAATACTCGTATTTACTCATGTCTAAATATCCAATCCATTCGGATGGTAAGCGAATAATATCAAGACCAAATAATACGAAACATAGTGTATCGTTCGATATTTGCTCAGAAAAAGAGAGTCATATCGTTGTCACAAAGAGAGAGAATAAAAACAGGTTCAAAATTGTGAAGAAAAGTATTAGAGGTGATTTATACAGTGAATAGGTAAGCTTGGATTGAATCAATGTTCGAAATAGAGTCTATTGGTCACTCTGGTCCGGCTGGGTGGTGCTATTTAGTGTGTTATAGTATTATCCTGAGCAGCACTTCTCTTATTTGGTGGACTATCCGGCGTAGGGCCGACGCTGACTGGTAACGTCACACAGCCTGTATGCCTATGGGAAAGTGAATAGTGATTAATCTACATGAGTAAATACGATATCGATTACACCTTGACATATAGAATAAATATAAAAGTAGAGAATTATAAACGATTAATACTTACTGTTTTTTTCTTAGGAATAATTTACTCTCCTTGTAAAGGGGATAACGCTGATAAAGAGAATATTGAAGAATGGTATGTTGTTTCCCGGCATGGAGATTACTTGCCGTTAAAAACTATTTTCATAAAGTATAAAGAATTAAAAGGTGCATCTACTCCGCAAGAATTGGTTGATAAGCTTAAAAAGAATGGAGATGATGCTGAACTAATAGACATGTTTGCAAATGCTAAAGACAAAGATAAGGAAAAGTTCAAAGCTCTCAATGTAAAGATTTATGAATTAACTTCAAAAAGCAGGGAGCTTGCTTTGATTATAACAAATAAAAATGCTGACGAAATAAAACCTTAGCAAGTAATTCTACCTAATATTTTTCTTCTGTTGCAAAAAATATAGGTAAACTCAAATGTTATCAATAAAAAATAGATGTATTTAGTTTGGAGAAGCTCATGAGAGCTATTAAATGGAATGATAGTGATGGCGAATTAAAAATTTGTAGTACACCTGTGCCTGAACTATCAAAGGAAAATAATATATTAATTAAAGTAAAATTTTGTGGTATTTGTGGAACAGATATTCATATTATTAATAAAGAACTATCCGCGAAAAATGGTATTGTACTCGGCCATGAGTTTACAGGAGAAGTTATTGAGAAAGGAATTGATGTTACTACTATTGATGTTGGCGATCGAGTAGTAGTTAACCCAAATGAAGGATGCGGGAAGTGTAACTTTTGTCAACGAGGAAAACCCCATTTTTGTTTAACAGGAGGTCTTAATAGCACAATAGGGATTCATCGTGATGGGGGATGGGCAGAGTACTGTGCAGTACCTGAGTCACAAGTTTTGCAATTACCCAAAATAATCAGTTATACTCAAGGTGTATTGTGTGAGCCTCTCTTCTGTATAGTGCATGGTTGGGATCTTTTGGGCAAAGTACCAGATGATTCTAATATTCTTATTATTGGTGCAGGTATAACAGGTCTACTTTGGGCAAAGATGTTACATCACTATGGGTTTAGGCGAGTTACCATTACTGAGACCGTTAAGTCACGCCTTAAAATAGCTGAAAATTTATCTACTGATTACCATTGCATAATGGGAAACGAGCTGTCGGTATTATTCAAGGGAAAGACACCTGATCTAGATGGATTTGACTTTATTATTGATTGCAGTGGTAACCCTGGTGGCATTCAAAATGGTATCAACTACATCAAACGCGGAGGAACACTAAACATTTTTGGACTTTGCCCATCGGGTTCAAAGATTTATATCGATCCTTCATTGATATGCTTAAACGAACTAAAGATAGTTGGGACACTTATAAATCCTTTTACATCCTCACGTGCAATAGGACTTTTAGAAAACATGGTTGTTAATGATATAAATCTTAACCAGATGGGGGTAGAAACATTTAAGTTGAACGAATATAAAAATGCCTTAACTGCAGTAACCGAAAAACGAATAACTAAAGCAATTTTTGATCTGAATGAATGAATGAAAAAATAACAAAAGATCATAACCGTAATATTTATATAGGACAATACCATGAAACCGATAGTAAGATTAGCCACCGCCCGGACCCCGGACGGAGGCGAGATGGAGCTTTATCAACATGATCGTGATTTTACGATCAAGATCAACGGTCAGGATTTGATGAGCAGCCGCCAGTATGAGTCGGAACTGGAACTCGCGCGGTTGGGCTGTGCGCATCTGACTGGTAGTAAGACGCCAAGTATACTTATCGGCGGTTTGGGCTTGGGCTATACCTTGCGCCAGGTCCTCGATATGCTCGGCCCTGACGCCCAGGTTGTGGTGGGGGAACTGTTGAGTGCTGTAGTCGAATGGAATCGTGAGTTTCTCATGGATCTCAACGGCCAGCCACTGAATGACAAACGAGTTGATATTAAGACGGGAGATGTCGTGGAACTTATCTCACGCTCCAAGGACAGATTCGATGCGATCCTGCTGGATATCGATAATGGCCCCAGCGCGATGAGCATTTTAAGGAACCGTCGTCTGTACGGGTATGAAGGGATTCGGGCCTGTCGCCTGGCTTTGCGCGAACAGGGGTGCCTGGCGGTGTGGTCAGTTGAGTCGAGTAAAAAATACGAACGGCTCTTGATGAGTGGCGGTTTCCATGTACGGCGTTTCCGAGTTCCTGTCTACAAGGGAAGTAAATCGCAGTTCCGTTTTGTATGGATCGCTTCAAAGGACAAGAGTATCCTGCCTGCCGGTGGAGGCGAGCCGCACCTGCCGCTCATTGACGAGTCGAAGGAAAGCCGTCGCAGACGATCCCGAGAGAGATACTAGGCGTGGGTGTCTGTGGTCGTCCCGTGAGGTTACACCGGGAGTAATTCGCACTATCTGCTTGAAAGTAACATTTTCATCTACAAAAAGGAAAGTATTGGTGGTTTCCTAACTTAAACCTGAATTGAGCGATTCTATTCTATATGTTATTAGTAGCCGCAGGCTTTAGCCTGCGTGTCTCCTCATCCGATGGGTGCACGTGTATTCCTCGTAAGTTACGCAACCTAAAGGATGCGGCTACCCACCCGAACGTACTGTTCGGTATGGGCGGGCTAAAATCGCTCAATTGAACTTAAAGTAACAAACAAAGGGCCTCATCTCACCACTTGAATCAATTCAAATTCACTCTCATGTGGGAATTTCCCCTTGACTTCAACAACTGGTAACTCTATTATTCCATCATATTCAATTCAATCAGTTCAAAAACGATACAACACAGGATAGTGTAGATATACTAAAACCGGTTTAGTTTTTGGCTTTCTAAAAAAACCAAATCTTGGTTGCTTGCCCGACATGTCGGGCAGGCGGGCAGTTATCCCCGGACAAAAGGCGCCGAGGACTTTACTCGGGCAAAATCGTTTTTGGATTTCCCGAAAACTATTTTGAGATGAGTATAAATCATATTAAGTTTATATTTACAGGGACGTAAATTTTATGAACTCTCCTTACCAAAGTAGCCATTCTCAAATAAATAATAATACCAATATTTTTATTTTCATGCAGCGTAGTCCGGTTAGGTTATTACGTGTATTCCAAATCAGTGGAGCTAATCCCTCTGCCATTTGTGATTCGATTATTTTTAACTTCTTTGTTTGTCTTACTATTTTTTATTATTTTAATTTCCATACGGGGTTGCTCACCTCAGCGTTTGGGTGATGCGATGCTGTAGGCAGTAAAACTGTAAACAGAATCTTTACTACCATGCCGACTTTTGAAACAACTCCTGAACAAAGACAGCAACTGTTGACCGATGGTTTCGTCCTTTTGCCAGCGGCTTTGCCAACCAGTCTTTTGGCACGCTGGCGTGATCTTGCGGACGGACTGGAACGTAATGCCCTTGAGGCCTACGCAAGGAATGAATCGCTGCACGGAACATGCGTCATCGAAGACCCCGTGGGGCCCCGGTTGGTGCGGTACGATGATATTCTGGGTGAGGACGGTAATGCGGTGCTCGACCTACTGGCTTGTCCCGCGATGATGGCTGTGGCCAGAGAAATGTGCGGTCACGGCGTCGTTCCCTTACAACTCGATATACTTTACAAACACCAGCACCCACACCCCGTGATCAGTTGGCACCAAGGGGCGCCGCATCCCCGTGGATACCCGTATCTAAATGTGGGGATCTACCTTGACGATGCCGATTCCGATGACGGATGCCTACGATATGTACCAGGTACGCAATACGAGTTGCAGGATATCTGCGCATTGTCGGAAGCCCACGGCTGGGACCCTCCCGGCATAGTTCAACAACCCGCTAAAGCCGGTGACATCCTGGTTCAGGACATGATGGTTCTACATGGTTCAGCACCAAAGCGTGGCCCCGGCGTACGCCGCACGATCTATGTTGAGTTACGTCCTGCAGCTGGGATTAAGGAGAGTGACGCGCAATCAGAGCAATGGAAAGAACTGCGTAAGCGTTGGATGGGGATTGTTGTGCGACGAGCTGAAGCTTCGGACTATCCACAATCGTGGAGAGATGATCTTCACGCCAACCTGGGAAGCGATGAGGAAGAAATTGCATCAATTCTAAATCTCTGGGAGCCACCAATACCGGCTGTCTACTGTCACCACAGCGTTGAAACGGATGACTATCCTGTCCCCTCTGATTTGCGCGGTTCGTAGTTCATGAGATACTGATTGCAGGATTTGAGCGGCTGGCGATACGCAACCGAACAATTGCGTGAACCGGAGAGGAGAATCCGGCGGAATCTGAAATCTGGGAGTAAGGGGTCGACCAAGCTAAGTTGTTGGTGTAAAAGAAGAGGACCTTTAGAATATGGTTTTTTATGGTTTTAAACACCACCTTTTTAGTACAAAAAAAGTATCTATAAGGTATTTGTAGAAGATACGAAGGTAAGTTGTGTTTAAAAGCGCGAGGTCGCAAAGTGGTTGAGAGCAATGATGTGTTTTGTATATTTTTAACACAAAGGTTTTTACAACGGCGTGTTATAACTGTTGAAGTGTCAACGTTGATTTTTCATTCATTATAAGACTATTCTTTCTGCATTAATTCATTATAACATTCTACCCACTCTGGTAATTTATCAGTCAAGCCAAGTTTTTCCAAATAATCCATATCTATAAATGGAAAAGTAGTGGTGTCCGAAGAATTATCCTTTTGCATTATCAATCCGTTTGCTACATGCACAAATGTTAAGACACTGAATTCATTTATATATTTATTTAGTAGTTCCGAATCTAAATTAACATTATTTCGCTTGGCATCATCTGGATTTTTATCTAAGGATTGGTATTTTATAGATAACGAACTTTCCAGCAGCTTTAGCGGGTTGTGATGAAAAGCAACTGTTTCAACTATTCTCTCAGGAAGCCCCCAAAGTGCTAACAGATAAGCACCCAATTCGGCATGAGATGTGTTTATAACCATGTATTCTGCTATTGTAGTATCACGCCAGTTATTATCAATGATCTTACCAATTTTTCTGTATTGAATAGGAGATTTTATCAAAATGAGTTTTCCTATGTCGTGCAACAATCCACTTACAAATGTATCCTCCACTGCATTTGGTTCTGCTTTTTCACTACGTGCAATTGCTTTGGCAAGGCTGCCTACCATCAAACTGTGCCTCGACATCATTTCCATGGATTGTCCAAAAAATTCCATATCTTCTGTGAATGAGGAAAAAACATGACTTGAGAGTATAAGTGCCTTCAATGTTTCTATCCCCAAATATGTTGCTGCCTGTTGTGGATCCGTAATTGTATGACGAATACCGAAGAAAGCGGAATTAACAATTTGTAAGATCTTGGCTGTCATTGGTGCATCCTGAGAAATGATATCACTCACATTCTTAAGAGAAGCATCAGGGGATTTCATTTCTTTCATAACTTCATTGTATATCGTAGGGAGACTTGGTAATTCTTTTGTCACCGTTACAATTTGTCTCAATGCTTTGTCCCGTAACAAGTCTCGAAGGCTGCATGCACGTTGAATCGTGTACTTAATTGTGTTCGGATCACAGGGTTTTACCAGGAACTGATGCGTATAATTAAGAGACTTCATTATCATCTCATTATCAACTAACCCCGAAAGTATAATGCGAACAGTATCAGGATAACGTTCCATAATAGTATTAAATAATTCTACACCGTTCATTTTTGGCATATTCATATCAGATACTACGACATCAAAGGAGCTCGTTGACATCAAGTCAAGGGCCTCCTCACCATTTTTCGCAAACGACATCTTCCAATCACGAAGTACGGTAGACAATGATCTCCTGAGTCCACTGAGAACTTCCGGTTGGTCATCTACAAAAAGAATTTTTCTCACATCATTTATGTTTTGTTGCATTATAATTTCCTGCTAACTGGATGTTCTTATGTGTGGAAGGAGGAGAGCCTTCTCATTAATTTTTTCAGTCGGTAAATTGGGCCTTGATATCTCTAAACTCTTCAGCAGATTTCTCAAAAGCTTCGTAAACCTCAGGGTCAAAATGCCCGCCAGCTTCCTCTGAAAGAATAGACATCACTTTATCTTCCGTAAATGAGGGTTTATACGGACGAGCGGAACTCAAGGCATCATAGACATCAGAGATTGCCGTGATACGGGATTCAAAAGGAATCTCTTTTCCCGCTAATCCTTTTGGATATCCGGTACCATTCCACTTTTCATGATGAGTCAAAGCAATAGTGGCCGCCATCTGATGAAGAGGGTTTTCACCATTCTTGTTTACTGTTTGCGTATTATCTTCCTGCAATATCAAAAACAGTTTCATGATTTTGGAATCCTGATGAAAAGTCTCCGCACCAATAACGCAATGCTGTTTCATTGTTTCCCATTGTTCAGGGCTCAATTTTCCAGGCTTCAACAGGATGTCGTCAGGTATCCCAACCTTACCAATATCATGAAGAGGGCT
This sequence comes from Candidatus Scalindua sp., assembly GCA_018670825.1. Lineage (GTDB taxonomy): Bacteria > Planctomycetota > Brocadiia > Brocadiales > Scalinduaceae > Scalindua. The sequence continues at coordinate 45,538 of JABHIW010000090.1, forward strand.
CGTTAGAAACAACATATCGATAAAGTCCCTACTCATCTCAAGCCGTTCTGCAATAGCCTTGCAATATAATCCTACTCTTAAGATATGGTTACCGGTATCTTCGTCACGAAATTCAGCAAGATTACCAAGGCGCCAAATAATATCCATCCTGGAACATTCCAACTCAGCAGTTCGCTCCTTAACCTTTTGTTCAAGATTGTCCTGATATGACTTTAAACGTAGCATACTATTCAGACGTGCTAAAAGGTCTTCTCTCTCTACCGGTTTGTTCAGAAGATCCAGCGCCCCAAGCTCTAGAGCACGACGTTTGAAGTCAGTATCCTGTGAACCGGTCAGAATAATTACAGGAATATTTTTGGTCTTTTCTGAACCCTGAAGAATCTTTAAGAGATCAAACCCATTCTTACCAGGCATATTTACATCTGAGACTATAACGTCAAAGCATGTCTCTTCCAGTCGAACTAAAGCGATATCCACACTGGAAGCAAAACTCATTTCCCATATAGCGCGCTGGTCAAATAAAATACGTTTGAATCCATTTAAAATATTGGGCTCATCATCAACAAAAAGAATATTTTTCTTTACGATTGTTTTTTTATTTTGCATGTTATTTTAGTATCGGCAAACGAATAATAAACGTTGTACCCTTTCCTACCTCTGTATCAAAGGCAATTTCTCCTTTATGCTTATTAACAACAACTGAATGTGCAATAGCCAATCCCTGACCTGTCCCCTTGCCAACTTCCTTGGTTGTAAAAAATTGTTCAAATATTCTTGGCCTGACATTCTCAGGGATGCCTGCACCAGTGTCACCTATTCGAATCTCTACCCAATTCTCATCATAATGCGTACTGACACTTATTATTCCATTACCTGTACCTCTATTACCGGAAACTTCATCTATAGCATGGGCAGCATTTACAATCAAGTTAAGAACCACCTGATTAAAATCACCAGGGAAACATTGTACAGGAGGTAGTTCAGAATCAAAGTTTGTCACCATTTCTGCTACACGTTTCCACTCATTACTTGCAACCGTAATTGTACTTTTAATCATTTTATTGATGTCCACAGGCACCTTTTTTTCATTATCAGGATGTGAGAATGTCTTCATTGACTGTACTATTTCCGTTACATGTTTTAACCCATTCTGTGTCTCCTCGATCGCCACAGGGATCTCTTCAACGAGATATTCCAATTGGATGTCATTTGCCATAACCTCTAATTCATTTAGTAATTCGGGTGTTACCGAGCCCGCCTTGTTCATATCTAGCAGGTGTAAGTACTTATTCAAGATTGTCGCTATCTTGTCAAATGCATCCTGAAAGAATACCGTGTTGTTAGATATGAACTGTATAGGCGTGTTTATCTCATGAGCTATACCGGCAGCTAAGGACCCTATAGCTTCTAGTTTTGAAGTACTAATAATTTGCTCCAGGTCTTTGGAGCCGGTAATATCCCTCATCATTAGAAGAATACCAACTTGTTCGTTCTTATCATTATTTACAGGGACTATGGTAATACCAAGGAAGCCTTCATTACCGCTCTTTTGCTTGTATTTAAAACCCTCTATCTTTACGGTACTTTTAGTCTCGCTACATAATGAAACTTTTTCAACAATTTCTTTTCTGTTCCACTGAATGTCACATTCAGAAAATGGTGTATCAAGAACATCAGAGGCAGAAATTCCAAAGTGAGACTCCGCTGATGCATTCCACTTGTTAACCTTATAGTCATTTGTCAACTTTATCGCTATAAACGGCAAAGCTATAAGCACCTGTTCCAGATCCTCTTTTGAGTGTAGAGACTTGTCGATATTATTAATTTCCAACAGCTTTCCGTCATCAATCCTGCGCACGGCGATGTTCTCCCTTATTGCAAGTTTCTGTTAATATCAACATTGTATTTAACCTTATCAATATGAGTTCCATTACTGCTTTCCAATACCACAGGAACAGAGCGCGCTTGACAAAATGGCTACAGTGTTAGCGCATTATAAGACGAATGAGAGAGCAGGTATTTCTTTAACGTTAATTGCCTCACTCAATGAATATGAGGCCAACCAATTACATTTTTCCACTTCTTTATAATAACGCAAATAAGATGCCACGACCGGTTACAGAACCAAGTCATCAGGGTACTAACTATTCCCGGATATACGAATAGATCCATGCATTATAACTTATGGTGTTTAGAGTAGACCGAGTAGTAAACATCGATTGGAAATCCAATGATAATCCTCAGGACTAATCAGAATTAAAACTATTGCGTGGTTTTTTTCTGTCTCTATTTTGCACCATTTGTATATTATTGATACATTGCCTTTATATAACAATCTCCTCTGATGGAAAACCTGATTCATATATCCTGTTGACATGCCCTTACAGCCTCAGTAAGCAAACCTAACTCTGTATAGGAATCTCCACTAACCTGGGACGCAATCTATTCGTTTTTCTCGTGTATCTCCTTTTAGCACTTTTCGGTAATGATCTATTGCTTCTTCTTGCCTATAGAACTTGACCGCTGTCACGGGAATTTCCGGATCCTCAACCTCTATGGCATTTATTAGCTTGTAATAGTGTTGATTAATAAAGAACAACTGAGGTCTGAATATAGACAATGGTTTAAGGCTCCATTAATGACAGTGGTAGTAGTAGAGAGCCTTGCCAGACAGAAAGTATTGCGGTGGGGAGTCGCTAGTTTGTAGAAGATACGAAGGTTAAGTTTGGTTTAAAAGCGCGAGGTCGTAAAGTGGTTGAGAGCAATGATGTGTTTGAACTCAAGGAGACAATTGCCCCTTACAATGCTCATTTACCCACTGAAAACGATCTTCTAAGCCATGAAAACATGTACTATTGGGAGGGATGCATAATTAACTAAACAGGTTAGCTTGGTCCGACTCGATTTGGTCGATTTGGCTAACGTACCTTCCGGCACGAGTTAGTATTTTGCCCTTAGTCCACTGCAGATTCTTCTTTGAGTTGCTTAAGTATTTGCGGTAAATATTTGAACAGGTATTCCACGTCTTCTCTGGTGTTTGGCAGGCCAAAGCTGAAACGGATAATACCATATCGGTCGGTATCAACACCCAGGGCCTTTATGGTATATGACGCGTCTGTACTGCCCGCACTGCAGGCGGAACCGGATGAGACATACACGCCGATCTGGTTCAGACTGAGTAGCAGGGAGCCGCTGTCAATTCCTGGAAACCCTATGTTCAGGTTGTTGGCTGTTCGATGTTCCAGTGAGCCGTTTATTATAATTTTCGGTTCAATTTCCCTTAGTCCTTCTAAGAAATAGTTTCTCAATTCCAGCAGGCGTCTGTTCTCTTTTTCCATTTCTGAACTGGCCAATTTTGCTGCAAGTCCGAAGGCCATTATTGACCCGATATTCTCAGTTCCCGCCCGTAATCCGTACTCTTGCGCTCCACCATGAATGAGCGGTACTATAGATATCTCTCTGTTCATGTATAAAGCGCCAACCCCTTTAGGAGCATAGATTTTGTGACCGGACATTGTCATCAGGGAGATTCCCATTTTCCCGGGAAGAAGTTTGATTTTTCCAAGACCCTGAATACCATCGACCATAAACGGAACATTTGCAGTTTGACAGACTTCACCTATTTCACTGATTGGATTAATTGCTCCAATCTCATTATTTACCGCCATAATAGAAACGAGTATCGTGTCTTTTCTTAAATTGTTTTTAACGGACTGGGCGGTTATGCGTCCATCTCTCTCCACATCTAAATAAGTAACGGTAAAACCTAGATCTTCCAGGTACTGTAACGCATATAATACGGAAGGGTGTTCTATCTTACTACTGATAATATTCCCTTTGCCAGCAAGATGCTTAAAGGCGATTCCCTTGATGGCCGCATTGTTGGCTTCCGAACCGGAACCGGTAAAGACTATCTCTTCGGGATCTACTTTAAGGCAATCGGAAACTTGTAGACGTGATTTTCTGATTATGTCATAGGAAATTTTGCCGGGATTTGTACTGCTGCTTGGGTTGCCGAATCCGGAAGAACCACTATAGTATTCCATCAGGCTTTTTTTCACTTCATCCCGGATGAAGCTTGTGGCATTATGATCAAAGTAGACTTCCCTGTGGTCCTCAACATGAACTGTAGCCATCGGTTTGCACAGGTTCCTTACTGTCTGAATAGGAATCCCTACCCAAGCATAAACAGAATCCAGGCCATGAGGGAATAGTTGTTCAATTTCCTCTTTGGTTGTGCCGGTATTCTTTTTAATGTTCTGATACAGGGGGCCAACCCTGTTCTTTTCGTAGTAGCTGAACGCATACTCCAGAATGTCCATATGCTTTTCAGTCAAAGTTGTAC
>JABHIW010000139.1 GCA_018670825.1 Candidatus Scalindua sp.
ATTGAGTGATGTTGCATAGAATTTACCTAAACGGGAAAAAATAAAAGAAACGTCAGTATTATTGGATTTTAAAAATTCTACCAACTTTAGCAATTACATACGGTATCAGGTATTGGTATTATTTGTTCTCGGACAGCCTGTTGATTTGTGATTAGTATTATAAATCTGTATTTATGGTAGACAAACATCGACAACGCTAATAGAAACAGCGACTATTAAAGACCTAACCAGTCACCGGAGGTGACGCTTTTATCTCTTGTGATTTTTAAGTTTTCAGATTCTTTGCCTATTTTATTTTTCCCCATTATTTTATACGCTATCCGGTGCACCTCATCTCAGAGTTAGGCACAAAACAAAAAGAAATCCAATTCTAAAGATTGCATATTTTTTACTTGTTGCGTGTAGCGCAATGTGCTACTATTCAAAATGATTAAATCTTTCAAGCATAAGGGCCTTAAGACGTTCTATGAAACCGGCAATAAATCAGGTATAAAGAGTAGTCATAACAAAAAATTGCGAATACAGTTAACAGCGTTAAATACAGCGACTTGTATTGAGGATATGGACTTACCGGGTTTTAGACTTCACTCGTTAAAGGGAAAAAGAAAAGGACTCTGGGCAATAGATGTCAGTAAGAATTGGCGAATAGTATTTAGGTTTGACGAAGGCAACGTTTATGTTGTTGATTATGAGGATTATCACTAATGTGCATGTTTAACCCACCCCATCCAGGAGAATTTATCAAAGAAGTTTTTCTTGAACCGTATGGTATCAGCTATCGTACTGTTGCTGCAAAGTTAAAAGTGTCTCCATCAACATTTCAGCGCTTGATTAAACAACAAAGCAATATTACGCCGGAAATGGCTTTACGTCTTTCTAAGACCTTAGGACGCTCGCCTGAAAGTTGGTTAATCATGCAAGATAATTATAATTTGTGGCAAGCGAAACAGAATTTAAATATTGATGAAGTTGAAAAATTGGCCATACCTGCCTAACACCAATAACTATGCAATTTAATATTTATTGATGGCTGCCGTTTGAAGCCTATCTTGCAAGGATATACACAGGTGGTTGCTTGTGCGAAACGTTATCTTGATAAAAAAGGAAGACTTGTTTATTACCTTCCTTTTTTTTGATTAACTTTTATAAAACCCAGACAACACCACAAATCTGCAAATCCAATTTCACTTGACATAATGTGATTATCAAAATAGAATATTCCCTTCTTAAAAAAAAGCAATTTGTTCAGTATTTTACAGTATAAAGGTTAAAAATAGATGACGGATGTTTTTGGGGACAAATCAAAAATAAATAGATACCGTGTTGACGAAGAAGCACCCTGTATCGTTGCATGCCCAATCAGGCAGGATGCACGGGATTATATACAATTGACAGCAAGGGGGCGATTTTCTGAAGCGATGCAGGTCGTCGCGGAAAGAAACGCGTTACCGTCCGCTTGTGGTCGCATATGCACCCATCCATGTGAGGATGAATGTCGTAGGAAAGATATAGACAAACCTATCGCAATTGCATGGCTTAAACGTTTCCTTGCTGATGGTTTTTTCAATGACTCTACACCGGGTATCGACCGGCAGGCAGAAGTTAAATATACTGAAAAGATTGCAATCATTGGTGCAGGACCGGCAGGATTGGCCGCTGCAAAAGACCTGTCGCTTCTTGGATATAAATGTACTATCTTTGAGGCACACTCCGGCCCCGGAGGTATGCTTCGTATGGGAGTACCGACATACCGTTTACCAAGGGAATTCATGGATAAGGACATCAATTTTATAACTGATCTTGGTGTAGAGATTAAATATAATACGACTGTAGGCGAAGATATTTCCTTCGACGATTTAAAAAATTATTTTGATATTACGTTTTTAGCGGTAGGTTTGCCCGTTACAAGACGTTTGCCAATTGAAGGTACTGATTTAGACGGAGTTCAGGATGCTATATCATTTCTAAAGCGCGCAAACTGCCATGACGACGCAAAGGTGGGAAATAACGTCCTTGTCATTGGAGGCGGAGCAGTCGCTATGGATTGTGCGAGAACGGCTTTACGGCTTGGGCCGAAAGAAGTTAACATAGTATGCCTGGAACATCGAAATGAGATGCCAACGTCAGATTACGAAATTGAAGAGACACTGCAGGAGAAAGCAATTCTTCACGCCTCCTTAGGCCCCAGAAGGATTATAGGAGAAAATGGTAAGGTCACGGGACTTGAGACGCTTAAGGTAAAGTCTGTTTTTGACAGCCAGGGAAGATTTAATCCCTCATTTCACGAGGACAGTTCATCTATAATCAATGCAGATACGATCATTCTGGCCATAGGCCAGTCTTCAGATCTATCATTCCTTGAAGGACATGAAGAGATTGGAGTTACCAGAGGAGGTACAATAGCCGCAGACGCTGATACTTTACATACCGGCATGCCGGGTGTTTTTGCGGGTGGCGATGTGGTATTAGGCAGAGGGACCCTCACTATGGGCTTAGGGCATGGTAAGAAAGCCGCATTATCTATACATAATTATCTCAGAAAAACTTCCGAGACTGACCATAAATTCAGGGATGTTAAACCTATTGATGGGCTGTCAAAGACAGAAACAAGGGTAGAAAATATAGAGAGAGAGGAGAGGGATGAAATGCCAGCCCTCGATCCGGATACGAGAGTTGGAAATTTCGAGGAAGTTGAACTGGGTTTTACAGAAGAGATTGCAGTACGCGAGGCGATGCGTTGTATGAACTGCGGAAACGGAGCTTCTGTCTCATCAGAAGCCTGCATTGCATGTCTGACCTGTGTCAGGGTATGCCCTTTTGAAATACCAAAAATAAAAGAAGACGAAAATTTTGCTTACATAGATAACGATTGCCAATCATGCGGGATGTGTGTTGTAGAATGCCCTGCAAAGGCAATAGAGTTTAAAGGGCCTTATGAGGATATGGGTAAAGCGCAATTACAGGAAGCTTTCAAAGAAGCAAAAACCTCTGAACCGTTGATAATAAACTTCTATTGCAGCTATAATCTGGACTTGGTACTCTCTAAAGAAGAAGTACCGAAAAACATCAGGCAGGTTAATTTGCTCAGTTTAGGAAAGTTAAGTCCCGGATTAATACTCGACGCGTTTGAGAAGGGTGCTGACGGTGTGTTAATTACATCATGTGATGACTCGTGCCATTTTGGCGACTCATGTAATACCTGGGCAGAGCAGAGAGCTGAAACGGCAATGGAGTTCCTTGATTCGATTGGTATTGAAAAGGAAAGGGTAAAATATCATACGCTTCCTGACCAGGACGGAAACAGCTTTTTACAAACAGCAAATCAATTGATTGAAGAGATAAAAAAACTTTAAAAACTAATGTAATTTACCCAATAAACTGAGGAAACCCATAAATTTATGACCACCCCTTTACCCCTCCTTCGCAATGAGGAGATTAAAAGGAGTTTTCCTCAGCTTTTCGGGTAAATTACCAACTAATCTTATAATTTTTTTAATAATTATTTTATATCACTATGAGCGAAGAACACGGCACAAACAATAATTTAAAATCCGGAAGTAATTTAGAGAAGCTTCTCAGGAAAGGTGAGTTTGTTGTTACATCAGAACTTGGGCCACCCAGAGGGGCCAGCCGGAAAGCGGTTGAAGAAAAAGCAGCTCTTTTAAAAGGTTATGCTGACGCATTTAATCTAACGGACTGCCAGACTGCAATGGTACGTCTTTCCAGCATCGCGAGCGGAGCCATACTCCTTAACATGGGGATGGAACCCGTTGTGCAGTTGACATGTAGAGATAGAAATAGAATAGCAATGCAAAGTGATATCCTTGGGGCTGCTGCTCTGGGCATGAAAAATCTTCTCTGCTTGACCGGAGACCATCAGTGCTTTGGCGATCATCCTGAGGCCAAAGGTGTTTTTGATTTGGACTCCATTAATCAGCTGGATATGTTCAGGCAAATGAGAGATGAGAAAAAATTCCAGTCCGGTGGAGAACTGAAAACAGAAGAACCAAAACTCTTCTTAGGTGCTGCGGAGAATCCTTTTGCTGACCCTTTCCAATATCGGGCTGCACGTCTCGCAAAAAAGATAAAAGCAGGGGCAGATTTTATTCAAACTCAAATCATCTATAACGTAGAAAAATTCGAACAGTGGATGGGCATGGTAAGGGAAATGGGATTACATAAAAAAGTATCCATTCTGGCAGGCGTTACCCCCATTAGATCTCTCGGTATGGCCAAGTACATGAAGAAAAATGTTCCCGGTATGGATGTACCTGATGAGATAATAAAACGTCTGGAAGGTGCAGAAAAGAAAAAAGCGGAAGGCATTAACATCTGCCTTGAAGTAATTGAAAGAGTGAGGAAAATTGAAGGGGTTGCAGGCGTGCACATTATGGCTGTTGAGTGGGAAGAAATAGTCCCGGAAATCACAGAAAGAGCAGGATTACTCCCAAGGCCGACACCATAACTTGTCCTTTATTCAATGATGTCATCTGATTTCCAGTTTAAAAACGAATGGTGATGTCTGCTGTCCAACAATTATTTTGTTCTCTCCCGTATTTAGTGCACTTTGCGCATCTATTCTCTTTCCGTTAACAATAGTACCTAGATGACTCCCCCGATCAATAACAACGTATCTACCTTCTACTTTGTCTATAAGAAAGTGATTCCTTGATACATTAAAAGGTGGTGAATCTCTTAAACACAAATCATTATCAAAAAACACATCAACTCCACGAGATCTCTGTTCACGTCCAATCTTGAAGGGGAATTTACCTATTTCTATTTCACCACCATCCAGCGCATCTCTACTTGTTCCGTTCGTTCCAGAAAGAACAACAATTTTTGCCTGCGCATATTCTTTATGCTCAACAGCTTCTTCACCTAGAGCCTCCTTACTAATAAGCATCTTATTTGCGGTTCTCAATCTTTCGAAAAGTGCTTTTATGATTGGTAAAAGCACTTTAGGTTTTTTCTCAAAAAGATCATTAAAACTATCGCGATTGAGCACCGCTAATTGTACATCTTCAACAGCTGTGACCGTAGCAGACCTGGGTTGGTCCTCAACCAGCCCCATTTCACCAAATATCTGCCCTTTTACTAATATCCCAAGTATAATTTTTTTATTATTGACTATATCTGATACCTCGACCCTTCCAGACTTTATAATGTAAGCAGATGTTCCGTATGAATCTTTTTCAATTATCACATCGTCTTTTCTGAATGTTTTCAGTTCCACAAAGTACTCCAAAAAAAATCATATACATTGTAATTAGATTATAATATTCTAAAAAACAGTGATCATAATTATACCTGAAACCATAACAGTTGCCCCCAATAACCTTTCTTTAATATTTGTTTCCTTAAAGAACACAACACCATAAATAACGCCAAACAGAATACTCAAACGTTTTACTGAAACCATATAAGCCACCTCTACAAGGTTAATTGCTTTTACGTGTGTAATTATCATTATCGTTATCAGTATACCAATAAGAAGAAAAAGTATAGGCCGGGAAGTCACTTTCGAAAGAAATTGTTTGTTCCTGAAGCTGATTACCAGAAATAGAAAAAGCGACAGCAGAAATGAGTAAACAACGCTGAAAAAGATCGGACTCGAATGTTGTACTGCTATTTTACCAATACACGCTCCAATGCTGAAGGTAAAAGCAACAATAATCATTAATACAGAACCCTGTTCTTTAGCTATTGCCTTAAATGGTTCAAGAAGTCCTCTACTAATAGTGTGAACGTTGAGCAAATAAGCACCTATTACGACTAAAACGATGCCTATGAAACCGGATTTATCAGGTCTTTCTCCCAGAATTATATATGATGTGCCAATCAAAAAGACAGGGGTTAAAGATAAGAATGGGAGTGTTAGCGAAAGAGGTGATACCTTTATCGCCTTCATATATAACAACAGAGCTATTATATCAAGCGGGACAGCCAAAAACATCGCCATATAGAAAATACTATCAAGTTCAGGTTTCTCTATGAAGGGTATGATAAAAGCCATAAATGGGAGAGTGTAACCTGTCCTGACCCAGGCGACAATAGACGAATCAATATTATCATCTAATGCTTTTTTACTCAATGCATCAGCAGTCGCCAGGCTTAAGGCACAAACAAATGCGTATACAAACCAGATCATATAAATTTATTATCAAAAGTTTTAGTATGCATGTTTATTTACAAGTCCCCTCCAGATAGTCAACCACATTATTTCCATATCAAACCAGAGACTCCAGTTTTCAATGTAAAACAGATCATACTCAATTCTTTTTTCTAAAGATGTATTTCCTCTCCACCCATTGATTTGTGCCCAACCGGTAATACCAGCCTTCATTTTATGCCTCAACATATACTTAGGAATCTTGCTTCTAAACTGTTGTATAAAAAATTCTCTCTCAGGCCTTGGACCGACAATACTCATATCTCCTCTAAGTACATTCAAGAACTGAGGAAGCTCATCCATGCTTGTCCTTCTTAAAAAAGTACCAATGGGTGTCCTGCGAGAATCACTCTTTGATGCCCATACGGGACCTGTTTCTTTTTCTGCCTGAGTTTCCATCGTTCTGAATTTCAGCATACTAAAAATTTTTCCATCGAGACCCATACGCTCCTGACTGTAGAAAGCAGGCCCTTTTGATGTTGCCTTTACCAGAATTAAGATAACAAACATTAAAGGAGATACCGCAAATAATATGGTTACCGACAACACGACATCTGTAACTCTCTTGATCACAAGATTCCAACCGTATAGAGGAGTATCCCTTAAACTGATAATGGGCATGCCTTCAAACTCACCAATACCTCCCCGTAATGTAGCAAATTCAATCAAATCAGGAATTAGCATGATTGACACCATCTCATCTCCTATATCTTCAAGGATCCTCTTTAACCTCTCACGAGCACTTAGAGGGAGTGTGATTAAAACGATGTCTACCTTTTGATCTATCACAATACTTCGAATATTGTTACAAGTTTCAAGAACCTTAAAACCTTTCAGTTCATTACCAATCTCAGACTCATCATCACTCAAAAAGCCTCTAATTTTGATTCCAAGCTCCGGATGATTATGTACCCTATCCGTAACATCAAGCGCTAAATTCCCTGTCCCTACGATTAAGGCATGCCTTAAATTATATCCCCTCTTTCTAATAAACCTTAAAAGCTCACGAAAAAGTATTCTTTCAATACACAAGGTAATCATACAGATTACCCAGAAATACAGAAAAGTAAGCCTTGAAAACTCGTATTTTCTCACAAAAAATGTTAACGAAACTAAGATTAGGATAGCAATGGTAGTTCCCTTTGCAATATCCATTATCTCTGCGGC
>JABHIW010000140.1 GCA_018670825.1 Candidatus Scalindua sp.
CCCGAAAGCATTATTATTAGCACCTGTTGTATTCAGTTGTAACGTCCCATTTCCAACAGCAGTGTTTTGGGTACCTGTTGTGTTGGAACTACCAGCACTCTGGCCGAGAAATGTGTTAGAAGCAATAGCGTCTGTAGTTATGCTGCCGCCCGGCACAGTTAATCCCGTTGCCGTTATTGTACCGGTAACATCCAGCTTTGAGCCAGGTGTGGTTGTTCCAATGCCGACATTTCCCGTAACTGTAGAATGCATATCGGTTCCGTCGATTGTCCAGTCGTTATCGCCAGATCCAGACTGCCATGTACCAACACCGTTCGCGTCAGATGTCAAGACAAGCCCGGCAGCCTGACTGCCGTCTACCATCTTTATATTACCCTCGACGTGCAATTCACTATCCGGTGCAGTAGTTCCGATACCAACCCGGCCGCTTGCAAAGTCACCGTAGATCAGGGTATTCGTTGAATTATTAGCAATATGTAACTTGTTATCTCCAGTTTCATTTTTACCTGCTTCGTATCCCAAAAATACGTTACTAGAGCCTGTTGAAGAAAAGCCGGCACTGTTACCAATAGCAGTGTTATGATTGCCTATTATATTAAAAGCTAATGCCGTGCCTCCTATAGCAGTATTATTTGTACCTTCGGTATTTTTGATAAGAGCAGAGCGACCAATTGCAACATTATTATTGCCTGTTGTGTTTGCCTTTAGTGCTGTGGCTCCATTAACTACATTATTAGTACCTGTAGTGTTAGACCACATTGATTCGACTCCTATAGAGTGGTTAGCAGAACCTGTGGTATTATTCCTTAGCGCCTCTCGTCCAATGGCAATGTTACCTTGCCCCGTAGTATTGCTAAACAATGCAATAGGTCCGAAAGCAACATTATTAGCGCCAGTTGTATTTTTTTGTAATGCTGAATGTCCAACAGCCGTATTATTTTGACCCGTAGTATTGTTATTTAATGCAACGTATCCCAGGGCGGTGTTACCATCACCTGTAGTGTTCTCTCTTAAAGCCCCGCCTCCGTATGCAGAATTATAACTACCTGAAACATTTTTCATTAATGACCATGATCCATTTGCAGTATTACTATCACCTGTGACATTGAATACAAGTGCACTATTTCCAGTAGCCGTGTTATTGCTTGCAGTAGTGTTATTGGCTAGTGCATTAAGCCCAACTGCTACGTTACGTGAGCCTGTAGTGTTGTTTACAAGTGCATGGTATCCATTAGCAGTATTGTGGTTACCTGTAGTGTTCCTTAATAATGCTAAGGCGCCAGTGGCAGTATTGTTGATGCCGGTATTAGTCTGTAATGCACCTTGTCCAAAGGCCGTATTCTCTGTACCTGTAGTATTTGATCTTAGTGCTTGAGCACCTATAGCGGTATTACTTGTACCAGTTGTATTGGAACTACCTGTACCAACTCCAACAAAAGTATTAGAGGTAACCGCATCCGTTATTATGCTGCCGCCCGGCACGGTCAATCCCGTTGCCGTAACCGTACCATTAACATCCAGCTTTGTTGCAGGGGCAATTGTACCGACGCCGACGTTGCCGGTAACTGCGGAATAGATATCATTTCCACTGATTGTCCAGTCGTCATCAGCAGCTGCATCCTGCCATGTACCAACACCGTTCGCATCTGATGTTAAGACCTTGTCTGCGCCCTCTGTTCCATCTTCGATTTTAATGTTACCGAAAATATCAAGTTTTGCACCGGGATTAATTGTACCAATACCGACGTTGCCGTTTTTGTCTATCCGCATCTTCTCTGACGGCCCTGAACCATTATTGGTAAGAAACTCCATGCGTCCGGGAATATTACCGGAAGAAGGTATGCCATCAACCTTCCCTATAATAGATGCACCTTTAACATATGAAGACCCATTCCAGCCATCAAAGGATAATTGCCCGATATAGTCATTGTGATTTACAGCGGATTTAAGATTAATTGCCCCTCTCGACTTCCTGAGACGTACCAGAGGACCAGTGTTATTATCAACTACCCGCTCCGCTATCAACGGAAATGCATTATCCGTTACTATATGAAGAGACGTCTCCGGGTTAATAGTACCTATACCGACTTTGTTACCATCATCAAATATTGTTCCAGTAACAAGTGCTGAACCATCCCATTTAGGCATAAAGTTCGTTGTATTTGGACCAACCTCCGGATCAACTTCACTGTTGTCTAAGCTGCTGAGATCGGCTGTTATGGTACCACCGGCATCTGTTAACTCCAGAGTTGAACCATTTAAAACTACTGAAGCATTCAACTCGTTAGTTGAATCTGCATCTGCATCGTTTACCAGAGTGCTGAGGTCAACTATTTTGTCGCCTCCACCATCGGTAATCTTCAAACTTGTACCGGTTAGAGATGCACCAGTGTTCAACTCATTTGTTGGATCAGCGTCCGCATCGTCCGCGAGAGCGCTGAGATCTACGGTGACAGCTCCGCCAGCATCGGTAATAGATAAACTGTTTCCTGCCAGGGAGGCACCGGTATTTAACTCATTACCAGAATCACTATCACCATCTGCTACATTGATTGTTCCTCCCCCATTAGAAAGAGTAACACTGTTACCAACCTGACTCATCGCCTGTATTTCATTCACAGGGTCAGCATCAGCATCATTTACCAGACTGCTGAGATCTACGGTCTTGTCGCCGCCCGCGTCTGATATCTTCAAATCTGTACCGGTTAATGATGCTCCGGTATTCAACTCATTTGCAGAATTATTGTCGCCATCAGCAACACTGATAGTTCCTCCACCATTAGAAAGAGTAACATCATCACCAACTTGACTCAGTGTCTGTAATTCATTTGTGGGATCTGCATCCGCATCGTCACCCAGTCCGGCCAAATTTACGGATAATGTTCCACCGGCATCGGTAATCTCCAGACTGTTACCGCTAAGAGAGAAAGAGGTATTTAACTCATTAGAGGTGTCATTGTCATTGTCGGCAATACTTACCGTACCACCCCCATTCGTCAGGGTCAGATCAGTACCGGATACACTTAATGATTGCAGCTCATTAGCGGTATCTGAATCATCATCCGCAACACTTACCGTACCGCCACCATTTGAAAGCGTTACATTGTTATCTGTCCGGACCAGCGTCTGAAATTCGTTTGTCGGATCGGAATCGGCATCATTAACATTCAGGTCCTGCCATACGGCAGTACCGTCCGAGTCAAGCGCCGTAAGCACCCAGCCAACCAAGGGAGCACCGCCTCTTATCCTGATCGCTCCGTTTACGTCCAGCGAAAGGATTGAACTATCTGTACCTACCAACACCTTACCTGTAGAGGCAGAACCGTCTCCGCTTGCTCCAGGAAGTAGAAGTATGTTTCCACCGGCTCCTCCGTCAGGACCCCCGTCCTGTGCATCAAGGATTATGTCCTTACCGCCTGCAACGCCGTCAGCGCTTCCACCTTCTACATGGAGTGTCCCGGTTGGGCTATCAGTTCCGATACCGATGTTGCCGTCAGTCGTAACCCGTACTTTTTCCGTATTGTCTGTCTTTATGACAAGGTCTGCATCATCGGTTGTACCCAGGAAATTCTGGCTTGAGTCGATATCTGCATTTCCATCAGTTAGCCACTGTTTCTTTGGCTTCTTCTTTTTACCGCCGCTGTTGCCGTCACTACTGCCATCGTCATGACTCTTGCCATCGCTGCTTCCGTCATCACTGCTTCCGTCATCACTGATAGCTGGTCCACCTCCGGTAGTACCATTGTTATCACCGGCATATGACTCACCACTGAACCCTACGGAGTAAATTCCTGAAACAAGTAATGAAAACATAACCACAAAAAACAGACGATTCAGAATAGACACCATTTTTATTCTCCTCTTCTTGGTTGATAATGAAATATCTCAGTAAACGTGTTAGTAAATTCACAATAGATTCCCGATCTGTGTTGATAATGATTGTTTATATATATTGTCTTTATACCGTATCCCTACATGACTGCCTGCCCGTCCGTACCAAACGTATGTTCAGCTGGGCAGCCGCATCCTTTAGGTTGCGTAACTTACGAGAATCCAAATACCCTGCAGATGATGAAAAGCGCAGGCTAAAGCCTGCGGTTACTAAAGTTTAGGAATAATGCCTTACGTAATCCAGCCCTGGTATTTGCAAAGCCCAACTACTACCCATATCAGGAATCCTGCGCATAACGTTAATCCGGTTATGGTCCCGTATAGTGTCAGCTTCTCATTCTTGTCCATAATATAGGAATCCCCCTTTCTCTCCTATTTACACCATTCAAAATGTAAATTCTGCACCCATAGTCCTTGCTCCAATCTAAGAGCAAAATGGTACTTTCTCATCAAGCCATTTTTGTTTTGCACTCTTAACCCATAAACAAAAAAAGCCCTACTGCAAAGATATAAAACATCTTCGGCAGTAAGGCTGTCTTTGGCAGGGTTGTTTCCCTTCAGGCGACGGAAACATTTATACTCGCCACCACACACCTGTGTATATTTAAAGACCCTTTACTTTGCGTCCTCTGGTCACCCAGAGTTTGCCCTTATAGAAATTTATTATGAAACTACTGGCACTTTTGCCATATGCGAGGAAATTACGATTGGGATTATAAACAATTCACTTTACGATAACAATCAGGGAAAACCTGAATATGCCCTTCGAAATCCCTGAATATGCCCTTCGAAATACCTTAGTTACAATGAGAGACTTTACCCGTTTTTACTCTTTGTGTTCATTGTGACTTTATTGCAAGGAATAATAATTTAAAATCTGTAATTTCCAGTTATGTACAATCGCATTAAGTGCTTTTTTATAATGTGATACTGTCAGCAGCTGGCTATGCAGAGAGTGACTCAATACAGAGTAAAGTCGAAGCATTAAAACCTCTCATACGATGTAACTGAAAAAATATTATGTCTACGCCTCCTTCCTTGACTGCATCCAACGGAGTACAGGCCCTTGATGCTATCCGGAGAGAAAAGCCTGAGCTTGTACTTCTTGATGTTATGATGCCGGAAATGAGTGGATTAGAACTATGCAATACGGTAAAGAATATACTTGGAGTAAAGGATATTTATATCTTGATCCTTACGGCAAAGGGACAGGGATTTGACAAGCATATTTGGGAAAGCATTGGTGCGGATGCCTATCTAGCAAAGCCTTTTAACTCAGACGAGCTTCTGGAAAAAGCTGTTAACGTTCTTGGTGTAGAAATGTAGAAAGTGAGCAAAAGAGACATATCTTTATCAGATATTTTACCGTTAGTCTTTCTCAGACAGGCCAGGAAATTGCTCCATAAGGGGATTGTTGTCCATATTGATGTGTGTCTGTTCTTTCAGTGCCTTCCTTACATATTTTGGAACGTTAAAGAGTGCCTGGTGGGTAATACCGTCATAGTACCTCAATTCTCTCGTGACCCTTTCAGAAATCCTGCGATCTATCTCTTCACTGCTTATCTGAGCTGGATCTATATCATTTGTCGCCAGACAGAATCCCCAGAGCATGGCAAAAAAAGGAATATGTGCTACAGAAGGGAATACATTGTTAAATACCTCACTGAGTGTTCTGCTAATGACGGAATACGTGGTTAGAGCTGTATGAGAAACAGTACTTGCCTGGACTGATAGTAATCCCTGTGGTGTAAGTTTCCGTTTTACAAGATCATAGAATTCTTTGGTAAACAGCTTGTAAGCGGGACCTGCTTCCAGAGGGCATGTAATATCAATAATTATCACATCAAATGTGACATCAGTCTCCTCCAAGAACTTTCGGCCATCTTCAAACAAGACCGTAGCTCTTTCATCAGAGAAGCTGCCATCATGAAAGGTTGGCAGAAATTCTTTCGCACACTCCACCACCTTTTCATCTAAATCCACCATCACTGCCATCTCAACCGTCTTGTGACTAAGGACCTCTCTTATTGCAGCGCCCTCACCACCACCAATGATGGCTACTTTTTTTGGATCATGATGTAAGATCATAGCCGGCTGAACCATGGCTTCGTGATAGATAAACTCATCCCGCTCAGCCGATTGAAATTCATTATCAAGTATCAGGCATCTACCAAAACATTCAGTTTCAGCAATCATAATCTCCTGATATTCTGAATGCCCATGATACAGTGTCTGCTTTAGAGCGTGTTTGTGGACTTCATACGGACTGAAGTAATCGTAAATCCAGCGTGAAGGAATGTCTTTTTTCAGTTTATTTTCCCTAAGTTACAGAAGAGACTTTAGACAGCATCGTCTCTTTAATATATGGAGAGCCCCTCTTAATCTCCACGGAAGTATGCTCTTTGGGTTCAAAACCCTCCAGTAAGCTCTTGATAGCCAGCTGAGGATCAGCTACTGTTCCACAAGTAAACACGTCAACAGCTACATATCCTTCTATAGGCCATGTATGTACTGAAATATGTGACTCTGATAAGATAGCTACAGCAGTTATTCCCGGAGGATCAAATTCGTGGTATATCGATTTGACTACGGTCGCGCCAGCATCATTTGCGGCATCGCACATAATTTGCGTGATCTTTTCAGGATCATTAAGGATATACCTGTTACAATCCCACATCTCAAGTAAAAGATGTCTTCCGAATGCTTCCATTCTCTACCCCCCCTTTCTTAAGTAGAAAGATAAAGAATAATTTGTGGCGATTGTTTACTTCCAGCCTTAATTAAAAGGTACGGACAATCAGGTGCCTTGACCTTAACATTGCCTTAAATTACTCTAACAACTCTATAATTCTGACGGATCTCTACCTCTAAAAAACAGAGATCCATTTATATATATATGTATTAATTTGTCAAGAAAGATTTTTTAAAATCGGTTCAATAATGGCCTGATAAACCGGCCTTTTGGAAGTACTTCAACAATCCCAATGGCCGTTCTTACAATGTTTGTCAGCTTGCGAGAAAGCCTTAGCGTTATCAGTCCTTTTTCAAATGACAGCTTATCCATTGAAATCAGATCCCAGTATCTGACATTCACCACATTTTTGCTAAACAATTCTCTTAACTCCGAGATCTTATTAAGGTCTATAGTATGTGTGCCGTCAGGGTTAACCGTAAGTGAATCCTGACTGAAGATACTATTTTTTATACCGTCTCCTTTGTCGTAAAATATGCTGATTACTGATAAACTAAACCAGAATAATATCTTTGAATAATAGTTGTTTACTTTGTCTATTTTTTTTTCACCGAATTTAAACGTCACTGTCCTTTCGTCCTTATTGAAAACAAAATGTTCAACGGTAAACGGCATCTTTATTATGCCATCAAAAAGGAGTTTTTTAAATTCTATTGAAAATGAAGCGTTTCCGTCTTCACAGGAAACTTTGATTGACCGTAAACCCTTATCCTCAATGGATACTTCACTCAGGTAATTGTTGACAAATCCCTCTCTTATCTTCAAGACCCCATTGTCAACATCAAGTGATATATTTTTCCCCAGCCTGGCAAGCGTTTTTAACAGCTCAATATAAGCAGGTAATCTCTCCCTGATCTCTTCAGAAGCACTCTTAGCCCCCCTGCCTAACTTCTCTGCTATATTTTTAATAGAGCGCCTGTTATCCTTCATTTTTACTTATGCGTACTGGAGGGTCTCCTTCGTTTCCATTTTAAGTGGTAGAAACGGGAGGTTTGGTTATGGACTTATCAGCGATGTCCCTGCGATAATGCGCACCGTCAAATGATATTTTACTCACCGCTTCATACACTTTTTTCTGTGCGGCCTCTATATCTTCACCACAAGCAACAATATTTAAAACACGACCTCCATTTGTTATGATCTTCCCGTCTGCTGATTTCGTACCGGCATGAAAGACAGATATATCCTTTTGATTCTTTAATGAATCCAATCCGGTAATTTGTTTTCCATTGTCGTAACTACCAGGATAGCCACCCGAAGCCATTACAACACAAACCGATGCCTGTGAATACCAATCTAAATCAACCTTGTCCAACTCTCCGGTAATTGTGGCCAGCATAATTGGAACAATATCGCTTTTCATTCGAGTAAGTATTACCTGGGCTTCCGGGTCTCCAAAACGCACATTAAATTCCAGTACCATGGGGCCAGAAGACGTTATCATCAGACCGATATAAATAACACCTTTGTAAGGTCTTTCTTCTCTATTCATAGCATGAACGGTTGGCACAAGTATCTCTTTCTCTATCTGGAGATACAACTTATCCGTCATTATAGGAACAGGTGAGTACGCACCCATGCCTCCTGTATTTGGACCCTGATCTCCGTCAAAAATAGTCTTATGGTCCTGGGAACTTTCCATGGCAACAATATTTCTCCCATCGGTAAAGGCCAGCAGCGAAATCTCTTCTCCTATCAGGCACTCTTCTATCACTACCTGGCTTCCCGCATTACCAAACACTTTATCCTTCATGATAGAGTCTATTGCCTTCAGAGCTTCATCATTAGTTTTACAGACAAAAACTCCTTTGCCCTTACTCAACCCATCAGCCTTTACTACTATTGGCGCCACTTTTGATGAAACATACTGTTTAGCATGTTGATAATTATCGAAACACTTAAAGTCAGCGGTTGGTATACCATGTTTTCTCAAAAGGCGTTTTGAAAAAACCTTGCTGTCCTCTAAAATTGCCGCTTTTTTATCAGGCCCAAAAACCTTTAATTTATATTTACTGAAAATATCTACAATCCCATCTACTAACGGGGCCTCAGGCCCTACAACCGTAAGGTCTATATTCTCTTTAACAGCAAATTTACAAAGCAGGTTCGTTTGATCAGCAGTTATATTTATGCATTCGGCAAGTTCTGAAATACCCGGATTCCCGGGCGCACAAAATATCTTACTTACCAACGGAGACTGTGCTATCTTCCAGACAAGGCTATGTTCCCGTCCACCACTTCCAATTACCAACACCTTCATCGTAAATTAGCTCCTAATGGCCCGTCAGGGCAGGTTGTAAAATTTATCCTATACCTCAGTTAAGAGATTTCATATTTATGTTTAAATTTCCGCCTGAACTTTCAGGAAAGACTTAATATTGGCTATTCTATGAATGTTAAATAATTTGAGCAAGCAAATTGTTAAAAGTATTAAATATCAGCAATGCTTCTGTTTGCTCAATACTACCTTACTCCATAACAAAGGGTTTTTCCAGAGGTGACTGTTAAAGGGTTTAGAGCAATCAGATTTAAATTTTTTATTGGAGAAATCCAGCTCTCAATGTTATATTTGGTAAGCTTTTATTTGTATTTTGGCAGAAAGTCAATCTTACCGTTTTTACGATCTAAACAATATTTAATGAGTACCAAAAAGATTCTACTTACGATCGGAATAGCTTTTTCTATATTCTTAATCACCCTCCCACTAATAAGTTACAAGTTTCTTAAAACTGCAGTTAAATCCGCAGCTTTTAATCACTTAGTCACCGTCAGAGGGTTGTTAAAACATCAGATAGAAAATTATTTTCAGGAGAGATTTGGAGACATAAATGTTCTCTCTAGAAATCCTGTAATTGGACAAGCTTTTTCCCGATTAGAGAAGGCTTTTCACTCTTCAGGACTGGAGGGTGACCAATACATTAAGATATCTGAGCTTTATCAGCCTTTGATGGAGTATTATTTAACTGACTATGGTTATGTGAACTTATATTTTGTTGATAATGAGGGAGATGTAATGTACTCAGCCATTAGAGAGGAGTTTACAGGAACTAATCTGGTTACCGGCAGATATAAGCAATTTAGTATCGGCGAGGTCTATGCAAATGGTTTAGACGGAGTAGCGTTTGAGGACTATACATGGCAGGAAGAATTGGCCGAGTTTACTTCATACTTTTCCGCACCTGTTTACGACGGACAAATGCTGTTGGGCGTTTTGGTAATCGAAATCCCTTTCTCTCATCTAGATGCTATTATGACAAAGAGAGAAGGTTTAGGAGAGACAGGAGAAATGTACCTTGTAGGCGACGATAGCTATATGAGGTCAAACTCCCGGTTTGTTGAAGAACCTACCGTACTTCAGAAAGAAGTAGATACAATAGCAACAAGAGAGGCGTTAGACGGAATAGAAGGAGAAAAAATAATAAAAGACTATCGAAGAGTTCCGGTATTAAGTGCGTATACACCGTTAGATCTTAAATTTGTCAATTGGGCACTACTGGTTGAAATTGATGAAGGAGAGGCGTTTGCGGCGGTTAATACTGTAGAAAAAAGAGTGACAATACTTGGATCATTAATTGCAACCATAACCTTCCTGTTCATTTATCTAGTGAATAGAAGGAAGAAAATAGCTATGGTTGCAGAATCTTTAGAAGGCACTAAAACCTGATTAATTCCGGAAGGATAGTTAGCTCTAAACTAAAAAGAGCATTATTGTTCTATTCTCCGCATGGAAAATAACCTGCTTCAAGAATATAGACACCCAATACTAACACCTCACGTATACAAAACGTCACACAACTCATTACCCTGAACCTTTAATGCATAATGCTGTTAAAAACTTTTCCCATTTTGATTACTCTTTTACCTTCTTAGCTCTATTCTGTGAATATGCATCCTGAACCGCTATATAAGGATCTATCGCATCTTCTACCAAGCCCTCATAAGTATCTCCTTTGTCTATGGAAATATCATTGATGGCAATGTAAGTTCTAGCAGCGGTAGAGGCATATGGAGCAACAAACGTCAGAAGCGTTACCGGATCAAGCGCTATGTCTACTACCAGTCCACAGGCATCGCGTACGTTGGATGGGCCAAAAAAAGGTAATTCAAGATGTGATCCTGCTCCCATGTCATAACGTCCAAGAGTCTGTCCAAAGTCTTCATCTTGTTGTTCCAGATGAAAGTATTTCTTTGCCGGATCAGTAAATCCAGCTCCACCGATAGTAGAATTAATAAGAAGTCGCGTTAATTCCGTACCAGCACCCTTAAATTTACCTTGAAAGAGGCAGTTGAAAAAACGACCGGGCATCCTAACATTTGTAAAGAAATTTCTAACACCTAGTCGTGCAAATTCAGGTACAACAGTCTTGTAGCCTTTTGATACAGGCCTGAAAAAGCCATAGTATAATTTGTCATTGAAGGTAAAGATCGCTCTATTATAAGACGGGAATGAATCTTTAACGAATGTTGCATCCATCGAAATATCTACATAATCTACATCCTCGTCTGTATCGCTGGTATCTATAACAGGACTAACATCATCACTCTTGTTTACAGCAGGCTGCTCCCTCGATGCAGTTGAATCTTCTGCAAATAAGGAGATATTAAACGTGTACATTGTTAAAACAAAAAAACACACCAATAAAACTAGTTTCCTCATCTGTTAACTCCCGTATTTATAGCTAGTATTAAAAATAATTTATTTCTTATATTTGTAGATTCTTCAACTTGCGTCATTATTTAAAAACTTAATCGCTCAGATTCTAGCAAAATACATCTAAGTTGGCTACGATAATTTTTTGCCAAATCTACGAGAAAGTATCCTAACACTTTCGCAATAATAATACCAATCTTTCACTTTCATATACAAAAGTTTAATGAATCACATAAACTACTATTATACAAACGATTACAGTATTTATTAGAGAAAGAGAAGTAATAGACCAGAGTGATTAACGGTGAATAAAGCCGTAATTATTGCGGGCGCACACAAGCGCCAACTAGCAACTGCGCAATTAATGCGCATGCCCAGGTTGATTAATCAGGTTTTTACAACATAAACCTATTTCCCAAAGGGCTTAAACACTATTATCAATCGCGGCAATAATGTTAATGCAGTAATTAGCGCAATAAACATTGCAAGACTGGTAAGAAGGCCGAAAAGAATCGTGGGAATAAAATATGATAAAACCAGGATAGAGAAACCTGCAATAATGGTAAGAGATGTATAGTACATCGCATTTCCTATACTTCCATGGCAACGATGCATTGCATTAATATAATTCTGGTCAACTTCGTATTCTTCCTTGAATCGGTGAATATAATGAATAGTATCATCAACGGCAATACCGATACTTATTGCCGCTATAGTAATAGTTATGAAATCCAGCGGAAGTCCTGCCAACCCCATCACACCAAGTACTGCAATAGCAGAAATCACATTAGGTAGAATTGCAATCAGGGCTATCTTTATAGAACGAAATAAGACCGTAAACATAATCATTAAAGCAAGCACAACGAACCCTATAGTTAATATCTGAGAACTGAAAAGGCTTTGGAGCATATTATTATAAAGAACCATCATTCCGGCTAAGTGATATTGATTCTCTTGTAAATCAAGTTTATCCCCCATATCAAATATTATCTGTTTGAGTAAGTCGTCCCTTTTTAACCCCTTCAACGAATCTTTTATCCGTACGGTCAGACGGGCTTGATTGTCCGGAATTGATATGTAAGGAGAAAGGGCCATATCTTTAAAATTATCAGGCAACTGAGTATAAAGAAGTGCAAGTTGGAAATCGTCAAGAGGCTTTCCTTCAGTAAATTGCTCAGCGATCTTCAACATCGTCCCTAGAGATAAAACCTTACCAATTTCAGGTAAACTATCAAGATAATCATGGACTTTCATAATTTTGGCCATCTTATCAGCAGTAAACCAATATTTGTCTGAATTATCCTCCTCTTCAAATTCGTCAAACTCGCTAAATTCGTCATCAAAGTCTGCATCAGACTCTGCAATAGTCTCTTTATTTGACAATGGAACATCCTCTATCTTCTGGGCATCTACAATAACATCAAGAGGTGTTGTACTTACTGTATCCTGGACAATAACCTCAGTATCTTGATTTGATAACAGGACATCCTTTTTCTCATCAAAACTCAAGATAATATCCAGAGGTGTTGTTCCTCCCAGATTCTGATCAATCACCTTCAGGCCTTGATAAATCTCAGTTGACTTCCGAAAATAGTCGATAAAACTATTTTCTACCGTCAGCCTTGAAACACCTACACCTATCATAACTATGAGAAGACCTGTTACAATAAATACCGTTTTTGCATAATTCTGGGTAATATTCGCCAGTATACGAGTGAACCCGCTACAAAATTGTCGCTCCTCACCAGTTTTATTTTTTGGAAGCAGACACAAAATAGCAGGAAAAAGAAAAAAAGTAACAATGAGAGATACTACCAGCCCAACACTCATCATCAAACCAAAGTTTATGACAGGTAGAATATCACAAATCAGCAAAGAACCAAAGCCGGCAACTGTTGTTAAAGTGGTATAGAGACAAGGAACAAATTTTGAAAAAACCGTCTCTTTAACCAGTTCCATTTGAGACCACTCAGGATTTTCTACCTCCAATTCTCTATACCTGACAATCAGGTGAATAGTCAATGCCATGGTAATAATAAGCTGCAGGGAGATAAAGTTTGATGATATTACCGTTACTTCCCATCCAAATATACCGAGTATCCCTATCATAGAAAGCACGGAGAGTGTACAGCAGAGAACCGGCAAAACTACCCAGCGGATTTTTCTAAAAATAAACCCGAGTGCTACAATCAGAAAAATGACAATACCAATTCCGAACACCTTAAGATCCTTTTTAACAAATGTGATCAGATCATCCGTAATCATTGATATTCCACCGAGAAACAGCTCAGCATCCTGTCTATAGCCGTCCATTATAGTACGAACAGCAGCTATATCGCTGTGCCTCTCTTTATCCATGCGGATTTTACATTCTCTATAGGCGCTCTTAAGCTGTGCAAGTTCAGTACGCTCTGCCGGTGTGATTGTATTAACAGACAGCTTCTGCCTTAGGTCACCTCTTCTGGAAACAACTCTCTCATACTCCGCATCTTCAGTAAAATGGACCATAAGCGCAGTCATCTTCATATCAGCACTAACCAGAAGTTCCTGATAAATCGGGCTGCTTTCTATCTCGGTCCGTGCAAGGTGTATATCAACGTCCGGATGCTCCAGGTTCTTGATATTTGGTATCAACTCCTTGATAGGAACTGGAGGATTTCTTAGAAGTGGAACGTCAAGGATTGTAAGAACAGTGGAAACACGCTTTATTTTTTTTAATTCATCCCGCAATGAACCAAGTTTACTAAGCGTTTCAGGGGAAAAAATATCCCCCTTTGGTTTATATGTTATAAACATATAACTATGTGAACCATATGTTTTGCTTATTTTACGGTAATATTTATAATCTTTGTCATTCTCCAGTATCAGAGAATCTGCTGAGGCGTCTATCCTGAAGTGCTTAGCATTAAAGCCAAGATACGCAAACACTCCCAACAACACAATAATGACAATAATGGGTCTGTTTAATATATACCTGGTGTAGAAATTTAGAAGAGATGATTGCATAAGATAAGTAGCTACAAGTATGGTGAGATGCTATAAACGAAAACCGCTTTTATAATTCTTTATTTCCTTCTTTTTCTTCTTTCATCTCTCTCATTTTTACCAGCAAATCTTCAACCTTACCGCTTGCGAGGATATGATTGTACTGAGACCGGTATGTATGAATCAGGCTTACGCCTTCAATAGTAATATCATAAATTCTCCATCCGGTTTTACCGTTGGACATTTTATATAATATTGAATACTTCTTACCATTTGACAGCAACATTGTTGGTATCTGAACTTTCTTTCCCTTTACTACCGTAGCTGGTTTAAAAACGACTTCCTCATTGCTGAATAAATCTAACTTGTCAACGTAAAAGCGCCGAAAAGCATCAGTAAAAAGTTTTGTAAACTCGGCCCTCTGCTCGGTATTAAATTCAGACCAATGTTTTTTACCTATAGACAATTTCGCCATTAGTGGATAACCGAAAACTGTATCGGTAATCTCGATGACTTTGATCTTCTTCTGATCCAATGTCATCTCTTTATCTAACATCACGGTAAACACCTTATCGACAGACGACTTTAATATTTTTTCGGCCTCAGTTTCAACATCTGCAGCTACAACCGAAGACAAGAAGAGAAAAAATAATAAAAAGCAAGAAATCATTTTCATGGTTTACCCCTTTACCCTTTTTTTAGTTTTTGTGTAGTATGTGTCTCTTATTTCGCAATAACAAGTGTACGCAAATATTGCGGCATCATTCTTGTCAAGCGTAACACTTTCCAATGCACAAGAGACTCACAATCTTATTTTTTTATGAATTTGCAATGAATCCAATTAAATCATCTATAATGATTGTTGTCAAGAAAGGAAAACAGGGATTTCTTGAAAAGGTATCTAAACGCTTATAAAAAAAGCAATAATATCCGGCTGTAAAATAGCTGAAATTAAATAAAGACAAGCTTAGGTTTTATCGCCACCATATCCTTGAGCGCAAATATTCTATCCATTTGAATACTTCACGTTCAACCTTAATAGCTTCACTTATCAGTATGTTAATGTCTCTTTCAGGAAATGTTGATTTTGCCCTTACTATTTCCAGCATGTAGACACATATCTTCGCATTTTTTAACGAACGCTTGCAATTTGCTATATTACCACATAGCATATCTCTTTCGTATCCCATACCATGTCCTCCTGCTATTTTGGCAGGAATTATAGAGGATGCAGAAATAGCATCTAAAATATCCTCATCTGTACCCACTCCTTCACGGTTTTTAAAATATTTGCTCAGTTTAATATAAAATTCGTAACTTTTCTTATAGGCAACTATATTTTTAACATCTTCGACTTCACCTTCTATTGTTTCCTCATATTCAGTAGAATTATCAAAAATCTGGTTTATCTCATATATTCGACATTCGCCTCTTTTCTCACAACTGTCACACGACTCATTATCATTATAGACGCACCCTTCATATTTATGAATCCACCCCATCTCTTTAGCTATAAGGGTATCACAATCCGGGTGATTATGTAACGTTTCAAACAACTCAAGGTATTTTGCAGTGCGAACATCCGCTTTTTGCAAGAACCTTTCCCAGTCTTCTTCGTCCCAATCATCGTCTTCATAATAATCATTATCTTTCATGTTTACTTCCTCTTGAGAATGTTGTAATAACAATCCCTCTGCATCGCCTCAAAGCCGAGATCTTCTATTAACAATATCATTTCCTCTTTATTCAAACGATAATTCACCCCGGCAGCTCTCACCACATTTTCTTCAATCATAGTGCTTCCCAAATCATTTGCTCCAAACTTTAATGCAAGTTGTGCAATTTTTGAACCCTGTGTTACCCATGATGCCTGGATATTGGGAACATTGTCCAGAAACAAACGGGAAACTGCAAGTGTCTTGAGATAATCAAAACCGCCAATTGTATATCCTGTTATCTTCTCTACAGACGAGGACAAGGCTGTATTCTTTGGTTGGAATGTCCACGGAATAAATGCAGTAAACCCCCCTGTCTCATCCTGTAGTTGCCTGATTTTTTCAAGATGTACAATTCTCTCTTCCAATGTTTCAACGTGTCCAAACATCATTGTTGCCGTACTCTTTATTCCTGACATGTGTGCTTCTCTCATTACCTGTAACCATTCATCGGCAGAACATTTATGTGGGCTTAGTATACCCCTGCATCTGTCAGTAAGTATTTCAGCCCCACCACCGGGAATAGTATCAAGCCCCGCGTTCTTTAATAACACCAAGACCTCCTTTGATGGCAGATCGTTCAGTGCCGAAAGATGCATTATTTCCGGAGGAGAAAAAGAGTGAATATGAATATCAAACTTCTCTTTAATTGACTTCAAGAGATCAACATAATAATCTATCTTTAAATCCGGATGCAAACCTCCCTGCATTAATATTTGTGTGCCACCGAGTGATATTGTCTCTTCAATTTTCTTAAAGATTTCATCTTTAGACAGCACGTAACCATCTCTGTGGTCAGTATCTTTATAAAAAGCACAAAACGTACAACCGGAAGTACAGACGTTCGTATAATTTATATTACGGTCTACTATGTATGTCCTGTATTGTTCGGGGTGAAGTTCCTGGCATAATCTGTCTGCCGCTGTTCCCAGGCCTATCAAATCGTGTGACCCGATGAGGTTAACACCGTTCTCGAAAGACAATCTTTTTTGGGAACAGATACTTTCAATTACACTATTCATTGTAGAATTCAATCTTTACCCCATCCTTAACTTCTCCCATTTCCAGGGCGTAATCATAAAAAGATTTAAGGCCTCGAACTTCCTGCTCACCCAAATTATATTTAATCGACTCTTTGAGATACCGGAAGCAACGCTCTTTTTCCATTCCCAGTCTAGCTGCTTCAACATCTGCGATTTCGTCTAAAGACTTCATTCCACACTCTTTTGCATCAATTAACAGTTTGCTGAGCCCCGGTAATTTAGACCCGGATTTTGTTACCCAGACTGCATAAACAAAAGGCAACCCCGTCAACTCATTCCACTCCTCCCCTAAATCCAGTACGATAAAGCCCTCTTCCCGTACTTTCATTGCATCGTCTCCAATGACGAGAAAAGCATCCGCGTATTCATTATAAATCTTCCGTTTGTCATCAAGCACAATATATTCCGGGTTCAAAGAGTACTTTTTCCGGAGAATAATTTTTGTGAGAACACACGACGTCAAGGAATCTTTATCGAGAGCAACAGTCCTGATCTTGTCCATTGAAGGCACTTTAATAAAGAGCTTCACGCTCTCCACCAGACCATTTGAGGCGATAGCGCTTCCCGGAATAATTTCATAACCGGTACTTCTGAAATAGCCCGCGGATGGCATTGAGATTACGTCCAATTCATCATTTTCAAGCATCTCCGGTAATACCGATGGAACGCCATACACAATATCTATTTTGTCCGCTTTTTCCTGCAAACCATATATCAACGGTTTTGCATTCATATAGGGAACAACACCAATCTTTAATTTATCCATTGTAGCCGCAGGCTTTAGCCTGCGTTTCTCCTTATCTGATGTGTATTTGAAAATCTCACGTAAGTTACGTAACCACAAAAACCGCTCAATAGTAGCTGCAAATTAAAACTAAGTAGTATATCTGTAAAGAGATACAGAAGCAACGAGAAAGTGGAAATCTAAAAAGTCTCTAAAAACAGACCCTAACATAATGAGAATGATTATATTTTCTCTATTTATTCCATTATAGATGTCATTCCCGCCCGCCTATACCTAATTTGGGCAGGCATGCTTTCAGCGGGAATCCAGGATGAACAGTCCTTTAGATACCCGATAAGCTTGTCCTCGTGCCCACCCGGATAAATCCGTTCGCCAGCCCGACGTGCATGAGGCTGTGTCACAATTACAAAAACACACTTATTGTCATTCTGAACGAAGTGAAGAATCTAATGTCTACAATAGGTTACAAATCAAGATTCTTCGGCTATCACCTTAGAATGACATTATGACACAGTCTGCATTCTGGCGGGAACGGAAAAACGGGGAGGTGCTCTGGTATGACAAAAGGCGCGCACGCAAAAACCTGACCGAACACCACGGGGTTATAGCAACCGTTATAACAATGTAACATGTTTGTATTAAGAGTCTTAACAAATTAAGGACAAACGAAAGAACCCAATGTGGTAGATTTGCCTTGACATTAATATGTGCTTTTGATAGATACGCTAAAACTACACAATTATTGTAATATAAAAGTGTTATAGCTTGCAGAGTTGTGTTCCTGATGTAAACGTGAAAAACATACCTATGTCAATACAAATACTCAAGCACAGGAAGAGACTTAAATGAATTTAAGTCTCTTCGAATGATTATATTATTATCTTATGTATGGTAAGCAGGAAAGTGAGCTATACAGGAAATTTATGCGAAAGTAGGAGGTCGTATAAGATGAGAAATTTCAGAATATTGGCAGGCTTTATGGTGGTTTTTCTTGTTGCTTTTATGAGTTTGAGCGCGGCAGCACATGCAAAAGATGATGATGACAGCGGTAGTGGTAAAAAGAAGGGAAAGAAATTGCCAAAACATGCCCGGGTACTCCAGGCACAGATTAACGATAACAAGGCATTGATAGAGAATATTGAATTAACACCGGGGCCGCAGGGACTCAAAGGTGACCCGGGTGCAGATAGCACTGTAGAAGGTCCGCAGGGACCCAAAGGTGACCCGGGTACTGATGGTGTAGACGGACAATCAATACAGGGTCCGCAAGGTGAACCGGGAACAAGTAGTTGGTTTGATGGATTTGAGACCGTTACGACAACCGGCAGTGTTCAGGTCGGAAATGATACCGCAGACTGTACCTCTGCCAATGAGGGGACTATCCGGTTCAACACGGCAGCAAAAACACTTGAAGTATGTGACGGAACTGTATGGGCATATTTAAATGCTACAGAAGTACCGGAAAAAGTAGACGCCGATAACGATGGTTACTACACAGATATTTACTACTCTGAAATTGACTGCGATGATAATGACTATAATGTTAATCCGGGTGCTACTGAGATTAGAAATGATGGATTAGATAACGATTGTAATCCTAATACATCTGATGGAGACTATTATCAAATCGGTGATACTGGTCCCGCGGGAGGTATCGTGTTTTATATCACCGACGGAGGACAACACGGCCTGGAAGTAGCGTCGGCAGACCAGTCCAGTGCTGTGGAATGGGGATGTAGCGGCCATAAGTCAGATGCTGAAGGCACAGCACTGGGCACAGGCGCATCAAACACGGTAACTATTGTAGAAGAGTGCCAATACACAGCTGCTAGCATAGCTTATAATCATACGGAGGGAGGATTTTCTGATTGGTACCTGCCTTCAAAAGACGAGTTAAATTTGTTGTGGTACGAGGAAACAGTAGCAGTGCAAGCGAATATGGATGATGAGCCCTATTGGACTTCATCGCAAAGAACCAACAGAACAGCGTGGATACAGAGCTTCGATCCCTTCGATGGAGGCAGGGACGAATATGAGAACAAGAGCATCTCCCTCAGGGTGCGTGCTGTTCGGGCTTTTTAACTATTTATCCATTTAATAATTACCGCGAAGCGGTCGGGATAAGATGGGACAGGCACTATTTATCAAAATTTTGTCTGTCCCTGTTATTCCCGCCAAACAGCACGTCTCCTGCCCGGATGAATCCCTGCCCGACGAACGGCAGGCGGGCGTTCGGACGGGGGCAGGCCCGCCCTAACCCACTTCACCCAATGCTTCACGTATCCCCCGATACGGAAAGAATCCACAGGAAAAACAGAGAAGGTTTTGGACACAGATAAATACAGATAAGGACAGATGAAAGAAACAAAACAATTCTCACGTACCCGCCAAACAGCGTGTCTGGCAGGAAGGCAGCAAGAACACAGAGGTAGAAGGAAATCTCAGACAGCGCTACGAAGATCACTGCGTAAGGCTACAGCTGAAAAGAAAAACAATTTGTTACCTTGAAAGTAGAAGCTCATTAGCAAAAAGCATTTGATATATATACCATGTAGTGGTATAGTCTGTACGTGGTATAATTTGTTTGCCAAGGTACCAGGATTTGATATGAACGTCAGTAAGATAAAAGTAAAATGACTTTCTCATGGGAATAAGAAATTTTAAGAACAAGGAGGCGATGGATGTTAACTATGGGAAAAGAACGAAAGACGCTTTAAGACTTCTCCCTGAGAATCTTCACAGAAAGGCCCAGGTGAAACTGGCACGATTAGGCGCTGCAACTTCAATCAGGGATTTACAGGAGATACGTGGAAATCGATTTGAAGTATTAAAAGGTAATCGAAAAGGGCAATATAGTATTAGAATTAACGATCAATATCGCATTTGTTTTAAATGGAAAAATGAGGATGCGGTGGAAGTTGAAATTACGGACTATCATTAATCAGTACAAAGGAGAGGTAATATGGAAGAAAAACATATAACACCAGTTCATCCCGGGGAAGTACTAAAGGATGAATTGGAAGAAATTAACCTTAAACAGAGTGCACTTGCCAGACATATTGGTGTATTGCCAAAAACCGTTAATGAAATTTGTCGTGGCAAGAGAGGTATAAGCGCGGAGATGGCTGTCAAGCTCTCAAAGGCGCTGGGAGGTAGTCCTCAATTCTGGCTCAATCTGCAGAATAACTGGGAGCTTAGCCAGTTAAATTATTCTCATTTCAAGAACATTGATCCAATAGCCGCCTGATAATAAGAGAGACATATAACGATAATAACAGTATTGGTACGACGTAACCGTTATCTTGTCTATACACTTCAATTTTCCTTTTTCCCCCTTAATAAGCGTCAAATTGACAAGTAGATTACATTTTAGTACTATTCCACAATGAAAATAATCTTTGCCGGTCTAACTGCATTATTGCTATCATTTTTTTCAATAACAATCCATGCCCAACAGGCATACACCCTTAAGGGCAAAGCGGTTCATATGGCAGGCAGGAAGGTTGAGCTGCTGGATTTTTATGGCGACAAGAACCGGGTTGTCTCTTCAACAACAATTGACAAGAATGGACTTTTTCAGTTCCCGTTTACGGATGACTCTCCGGTTGGCATGTACCGGCTGAGACTTGCAAAGGGCAGGCACATGGATGTTATTTACAACCGCAACAATATAGAGCTTTCAATAGCCAGACCGAATGTGCAGGCGGGAAAGTACTCCCTTACTGATGGTATAGATGTACTGTCATCAGGTGATAATAGAATCTATTACGGTTTCCTGCGAACCCTGGACTTGCGAAGAAAGCGAACGGTACTTTTAAATCAACTGAAGCTCTTGTATCCGCATTCTAAAGATAATGAAAAGGTGTCTGAGAACAATACTGCGAGTCATCCGGAGAATGAAACAGAGCTGTTTCGTGGCCAGATAGAGGGTGAGATGCGAAATCTTCATAAGGGGTTTGAAGGGTATATACAACAGCTCATTGATAATAATCCGGACTCCTATGCCGCAAAGATCATAAAGACGATGAAGACCCCGGTATTGAAAGTTGAAGTATCGGGAAACGGACGAAAAGAATGGCTGAAGGAGCATTTCTGGGACAACGTGGACCTCTCCGATGCGACCCTGCTGCACAGTCCGGTAATACCGTCAAAGATTTTCGAATATCTATCTCTATATAATGATAAAAGACTGAGCAGAGAGGAACAGGAGATGGCCATAATTGAGGCGATGGATGATATCCTCTTCAGGGCTCAGGCGGATGATACGGTTTTCGGTGTTGTGCTGGACATTGTAACCCGGAGGTTTGAGAAATCTGAGTATGAACTGGTATTAACGTATATAACAGAGAATTATATCCTGTCCGATTCCGGCTGTGAAGATAGTGAAAAGTCAGTCTCGGCAGACAGGGCAGCTGAATTGAGAGATAAAGTAGAGACTATTAAAAGAATGGCCGTAGGGAATCTGGCCCCGGAGATAGATATGCCTCAACAGTGGCTTTTTGATGTAAAGATTGCGGAGGGCACGGTAATCCCCGCCAGTAGCTCACAGATGATGCTGTCGAATATCAATGCGGAGTACACTCTGGTTCTGTTCTGGGCAAGCTGGTGTCCGCATTGCCCGTCATTGCTATCTGAGATAAAGGAGATTTACGAGAAGTTCAGAGGTAAGGGCCTTGAGGTATTGGCTATATCAATAGACAAAGAACGTACCGCATGGCAGGAAGCCATTTCAAAGAGGCAATACCGATGGATCAACTATTCTGAGCTGACAGGATGGGAAGGCAAGGCGGCAAAGGAGTATGGCGTATGGTCAACCCCAAGGATGTATCTGCTTGACAGAAACAAAAGGATAATTGCGAAGCCGGCATCAGTGAAAGAGCTGAAAAAATCTATAGCTCCATTAAAGTTTGTCAAAACAGAATAGGTGGAGTGAGTGAAAATCGGAGTCTAAAGAAAGTGGTATTAAAACAATAGACAGGTACCGACGACTTAATGAAATGGTATTCTTTTTGTTATGTGTCAGTCTTGTTTTGTGCAATTGGGACCGAATTGGTAGGTAATGCCCACCCTACCGCAAAAAACCTGTAACACATTTGTTGTCAAATACTTAAATCACAAACCCCTATACATTAGATTAAGGTTAGATTCTTCATTCTGCTCCGCTACATTCAGAATGACATTTTCTGCGTGTCATTCTGAGGGAAGAACGACCGAAGAATCTCAACGTCTCCGACTTTGAATTCCCTAAACATTAAATTAAGTCTCAATCAAAACAACTTTTTTTGAGGTCAAGCGAGCAATGTTCTCTGCGTATGAGAGAATCACCTCTTTTTTAGGGTTTCTGTCAAAGTATAATTTGCCCAGATCTTTACCGTTCAAACTCATTAGCCAATATCCTGCTCGAATCCCTTTTCCCGTGCCTTTTGCCGCTTCCCTCTGCATGGCAACAGTCTTACTATTACAAACATTTTCTACGATAATTTCGTCAATTTTATCAAATTTGATTCTCTTCGTCCAGATTTGGAAGAAGAATTTAAACCTGATGCGAATTTCCTCTAATCCTTTATCCACAACTATCTTTTTGTCATAAAAGAGTAAAAAGAAGCCAAGAAGGGGGATAAGTATAAGTGTAATAATAATAGCAAAGAAGAGGGCTTTATCTATAAAAGAGCTTGAATAGTAAAGAAGCCATAAGTATATTGACGCAGCCCTGTACATAATAAAAAAAACCAGACCTAAAGCCAGCATCATCCCCCCCATCGCTTTGGGGAATCGGGAACGAGCCATCAGCGTTTTGTTTTCGTCTGTTTCCGTAATTTGTAATGTTACAACTAATCCCATAATAGTTTCCTTTTCTTATATCCGAGTAGATTTTATCCTGTATCTAAAATGCGTCAACTAATTTTTAAAAAACATTGTTTTTTTATATAGGAGAATTAGAATTACCACATACTAAGTTTACAAAAGCAGTTCTATCAATTGTAAGGAGCTAAAGCTAATGAGTGAGATTACATGGATTGAAGTAGATCTCAATGCGATTGAGCAAAATTTAAAGGCCATTAAGAGCGTGGTGGGCTCTGATACAAAAATCCTCGCTATTGTCAAGGCTGATGCGTATGGGCACGGCGCTGTCAAGGTCAGTCAGTCCCTGGAACAAAATGGCATAGATATGCTTGGAGTAGCGTTTCCGGGGGAGGGCATAGAGCTAAGGAAAAATAACACAAACATTCCCATACTCATCTTAAACCCTGTTTTGTCAGAACAGATAGAAGATGTTGTAAAACATTCACTTAGAGTAACCGTAAACAGCCTTGATATAGCTAATGAAATATCAATAACTGCAAAAAGGTATCACCATACTGTCCGGATTCATGTCGAAATAGACACTGGTATGGGAGGAGCAGGTGTTTGTCTGGACAAAGCCCTACCTTTTATTAAAGCACTGTTGTTAATTGAAAATTTAGAAATTGAAGGAGTGTTTACTCATTTCAATTCATCTGATGAAAAGGACAAATCATTTACCTATGAACAAAACAGAAAATTTAAAGAAGTTATCAAACAGCTTGAAAATGAAAAAATCTCTATTCCTTTAATACATGCCGCTAACAGTGCCGCAATATTAGATATACCTGATTCTTATTTTAATATGGTAAGGCCGGGGTTAATACTTTACGGGATTTTCCCCTCGCAATATGTTTCAAGGGATATTGATTTAAAACAAGCTATGAGCTTCAAGACAAAAATTATAAACCTTAAACAACTCGATCCGGGAAACGTGATTGGTTATGGCAGGACATTTGAGATACTGGAGCAAACAACCGTGGCAACAATACCTGTTGGCTACAAGGATGGTTTCAACAGGGGTTTTTCAAGTTTGGGCGAAGTACTTGTTAACGAGAAACGCGTCCCAATTATTGGTCGGGTATGTATGGACAGGTGTTTCATTGATGTAACCAATCTTCCTAACGTTGAAATTGGAAGCGAAGTTATATTGATTGGAAACCAGGGCAACGAAACAATTTCGATTGAATCGGCAGCGGAATTAATAGGGACTATCCCTTATGAAGTTGTATGCAATATAGGAACAAAAACGCTGAAAAAGATGTATAAACGCTATAGAGAAACCAATAAAGAATAAATTATAGTCTTAAGCATTTGCGTTCCTACAATCCACGATCATAATAACATATCACAGATATACTTAAGAAAGTCTTGACTTTTAGTCATAATATGGTAATTTTAATGAATTTTGATCAATCCGTGTAGCTTATGGCTTCTTTTATTCCACCAGAAAAGATATCTGAGATCCAAAGATCCATAAATATAATAGATATAGTATCTGATTACATTGCTCTTAAGCAGTCAGGAAAAAACTTTCTAGGGTTGTGTCCTTTTCATCATGAGAAAACTCCGTCCTTTACCGTTAACGAAGAGAAACAAATATATAAGTGTTTTGGATGCGGAGAGGGTGGAACTGTCTTTAACTTTCTGATGAAACAAGAGTCTTTGACTTTTCCGGAAGCAATTAATGTACTTGCAGAAAAGACGAATATCAGGATTGATCTATCTGGTAAAAAGGATACGCGTCAAGGAACAAACAATTTTTTTAAGGTTAACGAACAG
Source organism: Candidatus Scalindua sp. (assembly GCA_018670825.1). Classification (GTDB taxonomy): domain Bacteria; phylum Planctomycetota; class Brocadiia; order Brocadiales; family Scalinduaceae; genus Scalindua. Next base: position 25,406 of record JABHIW010000140.1, read on the forward strand.
GCAACCCGATTGTTTATTGATACGTTCTTGAAAACACAAGAAGGTAAACGATCAAGGGATTATGTTTCAAGCAGATTAATAAATGATAATTCAATAAGGAAGTTCAGGCTGGGATATGCTCCTAACCGTTGGGATTCGATAGTAAATAAGTCAAAAGAATGGGGTGTGGATACACCGTTACTTGAAAGGGCCGGGCTGATTATAAGAAAGCAGGATAAGTGTTACGACCGTTTTCGCAACCGGTTAATGTTTCCCATTTTTGATTCTCAAAACAGGCCTGTAGGTTTTGGAGCAAGAGCGCTAGACAACTCCTTACCAAAATATCTTAACTCTCCGGAAACGGCAATCTTTAGTAAAAGCAAGACGCTTTACGGAGTTAATCTAGCCAAAGAATCTATGAAAAAGAACCGGAAGGTTTTGATCATGGAGGGCTATACCGATGTAATAATGGCTCATCAGCATGGAATAGATTGGTCAGTTGCTGTACTTGGCACAGCATTAACACGGGAACATGTAAGGATGTTAAGGCGCTATAGTGATAAAGCCATTCTTGTCTTTGATGCAGATACTGCAGGGCAAAAATCTTCTGAAAGAAATTTGGATATCTTTATAGAAGAAGATTTTGATGTAAATATTGTTCTTTTACCTAAAGGTTATGACCCATATGACTTTATTATTAAAAAGGGCAAAGAGCGGTTCTTGGAACAAGTGGAAAAAGCGTACGATTTTTTCAGCTTTAAAGTAAAACTTTCTGAGAGAAAGTGGGATATGTCTACCGTGTCCGGAAGGTCTTCTGCCATAGACGACATTTTGTTAACGGCAATAAAAATCCCTGATGTTTTAAAACGTGACTTAACCATTAAGAGGGTTGCAGAGGAGATGTCTTTAGATGAACAGCTCATTCGCAACCACTTAACTAAGTTTAATGGTTTAAAAAAAGGACAAATTGGGATTAAAAAATCTCATGATAAAATTTCAAGTAAAACAACCAATACTAAAACAGCTGACTATCAGGTAGAAATGACCATTCTCGGTTTAATGATTAACAGGAATGATTTAATAAAAAAAGTGGAGAGAGAGATAGGTTTTGATAATTTCATAAATAACGAAATCCTGAGTATTGCGAAAGGAATATCTGAAATATATTCTCAAAAAGGGCAGGTTATATTAAGCGATATCTTCCCTATGTTAGATTCACCTGAGATGAGCAGAGATATGGTTGATACGATTTCTCAACAGGAATCTATGGAAGAGAGCCTTATGGCTGGACACGCTGATGCAGGTGAGAAAATGCTTAAAGATTGTATTCATTATATCAGAAAGAAGAAAAACAAGCAGGCCAGAAAGAAAATGTCGGACTTATATAAATCAAAAGGAAGTGAACAAGAAGTTGACCAAATACTTTCCGGGTTTCACAAGAAGAGCATGACTTTTCATTCTGTAAAAAAATCTGGATAAAAAAACTTTTAGTTCTTATTTAAATAGGAGACTCCTTTAATGGACAAAACGAGTCAAAAGATTAAAACACTTGTAGCAAAGGGTAAGGAAAAAGGATATTTAACTTACGAAGAATTAAACGACATCCTACCGGATGACACTTTAATTCAACCTGGCAAGATTGATGAAACATTGATAATGCTGGATGAGTTGGGTATCGATCTTATCGAAGAATCTGAAGTAGAGGCCCGTGATGCGGCAGATGATGAAGATGATGACGAATTAAAAGATGACGCAAAAACAAAAGCTGTCGTAGCAGGTGCTTCAGAAAAAATTGATGACCCCATAAGGATGTATTTAACGCAAATGGGAGTTATCCCTCTATTATCGCGGAGTGAAGAGATCGCATTAGCCAAGAAAATAGAGATTACGAGAAAAGGCTATCATAGGAAAATACTTAAATCTGACTTTTCACAGGAAATCAGTGTGAAGATACTGGAGGACATCGCTAATGGCGATTTGCCTTTTGATCGTACTTTAGCAATTAATATTGAATTCGATAATCAAAAGGAAAAACTTCTTAAACAGTTCCCGGTACATACAAAAGCATTAAGAACAATCTTAAAGAAAAACAGAGAGGATCATGGGCAAATAAAACTTAAAAGAACATCTGCAAAAGACAGGTACAGGCTTCTTAAAAATGTTAGAAACCGTCAGAGAAAAGGTTCTGCAATTATTGAAGAACTAAGCATACGTACTAAAAAACTACAGCCAATAATGAAGCGATTGCAGGAAATTTCTGCCGGAATGAATAGTGTAAAGAAGCAGATTGTATTATGTGAAAAACGTGACAAAATGAAGGGAAAATTACGAGACTTAAAATCCGAGCTAAGTGAATATGAGGATTTGGTACTTGAAACCCCTGAACGGTTAAGCGAACGAGTTGAATCCATTGAAAAGATTTATAAAGAACACGAAATTGCGAAGAGAAACCTTTCCAGTGCAAATTTAAGATTGGTAGTAAGCATTGCAAAGAAATACAGAAATCGGGGTCTTAGTTTTCTGGATCTCATACAGGAAGGAAATACTGGATTAATGAGAGCTGTTGATAAGTATGAATATAGAAGAGGTTACAAGTTTAGCACTTACGCCACCTGGTGGATTAGACAGGCTATAACTCGCTCGATTGCGGATCAAGCAAGAACGATCCGAATACCGGTACATATGATTGAGACAATGAGCAAAATAAGAAATGTTTCAAAGAAGTTGTTGCAAGAGAACGGTAGAGAACCTAGCATCGAAGAGATGGCAAAAGAAATAAAAATTTCTGTGTCTGAGGCTAGAAGGGTGTTAAAAATTTCAAGACATCAAATTTCACTTGATAGAACAGTGGGAGAAAGCGCTGATAGTGCTTTTGGTGATTTTATAGAAGATGATAAGGCAGAATCTCCTGTTTCTGCCGCCGCTCAGGAAATGCTTAAAGAAAAGATAGAAAGTGTACTGGAAACACTTACTTACCGTGAACGGGAAATAATTAAGCTTCGCTACGGCATTGGAGATGGTTACACATATACACTTGAAGAGGTTGGTAAAAGATTCATGGTAACTCGCGAAAGGGTAAGGCAAATTGAAGCAAAGGCGGTGAGGAAACTGCAACATCCTATCAGAAGTAGAAAACTCGAAGGTTTTTTGGATAGTGTTGGAGATGGTAAGTAAATAACATATTTCATGGATACGGGAAGAGGTAATGATTGAAAAATTTGAAGTACTAAAAAGATTACAGTCGCTGAAAAACAAGATAAATGGATTAGAAGCATCGCAAGAACGCAGGAAACAGGATGTCCAAAAGAAGAAAGTCCAGATAGAAAACGAAAAAGCTCTTGCTGAGAAAAAACACGAAGCAAAAATAGCGGTACAGAAGGAGATTGACAGAAAAGAACTGAACCTGAAGACTAATGAAGGAGAAATAACTAAGTATAACGTTCAGTTGAATTCTATCAAATCAAATAAAGAGTATTCTATTTTGGTTTCAGAAATAGGCAGTAAGAAAGCAGATATATCGGTATTGGAAGATGAGATTCTGGACACAATGTCAAGATTGGAAATAGCTAACCAGGAACATGTAAAAGCAACGGAAGTTTTAAGGAATGAAGAGGAAAGTCTTAAAGATCTCATAGAAAGTGTGGATGCAGAGGTAAAAGGGGTTGATGATGAGATTGAAAAGATAAAGAATGAACAAAAGAAGTACGTGGACTTATTAGATGAATACTCCTTAAAGCATTATAACCGGTTATCAAATATAAAGGGCGGAAAGGCAGTCGTTCCAGTAATTGGTAATGTCTGCGGTGGCTGTTCTATGAATATCAGGGCACAAACATTAAACGCTCTTATGGGCGGTAAAGATTTGGTTTTCTGTCAAAGTTGCAGTCGAATACTCTATCTCGATGATAAATAGCGTTTTAGAAGCAGGCAGGATGGCCGCTTCAGAAATTATTCACATGTATAATCTTTGAAGAGGAAAGTCCGAGCTCCATAGGATACAGTGCTCTGTAACGCAGAGTGGGAGTGATCCCAAGGAAAGTGCCACAGAAAATATACCGCCTTACGAGATTATCTCGCAAGGTAAGGGTGAAAAGGTGGGGCCAGAAATAGTGGCTTAATGTAAGAGCCCACCGCTCTCTAAGTGATTAGAGGGGCATGGTAAACCCCACTGGGAGAAAGGCTAAATAGAGAGGAATAGAGTGATCCGCTTTCAACCTCCGGGTAAGCCGCTTGATTCCGATGGTAACATCGGAACTAGATTAATGGTCATCAAAAACAGAACTCGGCTTATGGCCTGCTTCAATTCTTAAGAATATGTCAAATAAAAGACGAATCAAGTCATTATTTGGCATATTCTTTTCATCAACGATACTACAAGTCCCGCTTTTGGAGAAACACCAATTCCGATGTTTATTTTAAATAACTTTGCATCTCAAGACAAGTTACTTATTCCTTAAGGATGCAGCTTGTATCTTTCAGTCACAGAAACATATTAGTACCAGGAGTCATGCATAAATTGAAGTTGACACTAACGTACTCCTGTGTTATTTTCGAAACATATTTTTTTTAGCCATTTTTTAAATTTTCTGGCTTTTTTTGAGGGACCCTTAGTGATATGAAAAACATAGCTTTTATATTTGGTGCAGCACTTGTTACACTCAGCATGATTAGTAGCAATGTCGTTTTCGGTTCGGATGTTAAGTTAGATAATAATGATGTAGCGGTAGTAAATGGAGAAGAGATAAGCCGTGATACACTTGCCAACGTACTTATAAATATATACGGAGGAGAGGGTCTGGAGCGTATAATAAGAAGGACCCTTGTAAAACAGGAAGCGAGAAAACACAATACTACAGTAACAGAAGAAGAAATTTCAAAAAGGATTGAATTACATATTAATGGCCAAATCCAACAACAAATGCAACAAGGCGGATTAAAGGATGAGCAAGATCTTAAACGTGAACTCGAAAAAGCGGGTATGACTTTGGAGCAGTATAGAAAAAATATAGCTAAGATGTTTAAACTTACGAATGGTCAAGTAGAGGCGGAATTATTAGCTGAGAAAATCATAAAGAAAACAGTAAAAATTACTGACGAAGAGCTACATGAAGTTTTTGAAGAGCAGCTTGGAGAAAAAATCCTTGCCAGACAGATTGTATTTCGCACTATCAGAGATGCGGAAAGAAACCTGGAAAGAATTAAATCCGGAGCTAATTTCGAGGCGCTAGCAAAGAAGGAGTCTATCGATAGAAATTCTGCTGCACGTGAAGGTAGAATGCGTCCGTTTGGGCCACAGGGAGTTATGGGAAAAGCAGTTGCAAGTTTAAAAAATGGAGAAATTAGTGAAATTGTAAAAACTGACAGCGGATACCATATCCTTAAGCTTGAGAAGCGGATACCAAGAAGTACTAAAAAATTTAGTGAAGTTAAAGACGAACTTGAAAAATTTGTCACTGCTCAAAAAGTGCAAAATAGGTTAAATCCATGGCTTATAAACCTTGCAGAAAGTGCAGAAATAACAAGAAACTTACCTGATTAAGAATCTGGGTTTACCATTACATTCAAACACTATTAAAATTACTACGAAGAAATTTTTACGTTATTTACATGGCCTTTTACGTAATCATTTAGCGCTTCCAAAGCAATTAAATTTGCTATGCGTTTGTTCGTGCAAACCTTCTCTGCTTCATCCGTAAAAATAGCCACCAAATCCATTATCGTAAAATATATGTTGTAATCATTTTCGAAAACTTTTTTTAACCTGTTGGGTCCGACCGGACTTGTCTTATTGGCAACATCGGTACCATTACTCAATTCGTAGTGTAATTTTTCTAACATAGCCTTGTTCCCCTCCTTTTAGATTATTTTGAATTCCTCGTTTTATTATAATCGCAATTAATATGCCTATTGTGAACAAAATCATTTTATTGCATTATGGTATTTATAAGTCACGAAGTACACGTAACTTGGAAATTAACAAAAAAATCTGTATTGATTTAAGAAAAAAATTTATAAATCTTTGTTGAAAATTTATACTCCTTCTACTTATATATTGTACAATCGGTAATAAATACTGTAAATTTTGGATTTATAGGGAAAACAGTTTTAGATACTAAGTTCACAAAATATGATTTTTTAAGTCTTTGAAAATTAAGGATTTAGCCTGTTATTTTAATTGACTGTATACCCTTTATGGTTATAATGTGCTTTTTAGAAAAGAATACAGATAATCTTAAATAAATATGCCAAAGACTGCAGCCGTTATTCCTGCAAGATATGCATCAACCAGACTTCCAGGTAAATTAATTAAAAGTAAAGCCAGAGAACAGACAGGTAAGTATCTTATAGAACATGTATATAGAAAAGTAATGGATGCTAAGAATGTTCATGAGGTTATTATCGCTACGGACGATGAACGCATAGCTGAAGTGGTAAAGGATTTTGGCGGATGTGTTAAAATGACGTCTATGAATCACTCCTCGGGAACAGACAGGATCGCAGAAATAGCATCCGACCTGGATGTAGATTTTGTAGTCAATATCCAGGGAGATGAACCAGACATAAAAGGAAGCATGATAGATGATTTGATTGACGCCATGTACGCTGAAAAGGAAGCGGTAGTTTGTACATTTGCAAATGAGATAACGACAGTAGATGAATTTATCGACCCTAATGTGGTAAAGGTCGTTATAGACAAAGATGATTATGCAATGTATTTTTCCAGGGCATCAATTCCGTTTGTTAGAGATGGAAATATTCATTCAAACTTTTCCATGATTAAAAAAACTTTGAGTAAAATTAGTACCGGAAAAAATACATCATTTCCTTTTTTGAAACATCTTGGTATATATATGTACCGTAAAGACTTTTTACTGAGATTCTCAAGCTTACCGGTACCAAAAGTGGAAGAGTTAGAAAAGCTGGAGCAACTTAGAGTACTTTCAAATGGATATAAAATTAAAGTCGTTGTCACTCCCTATGCTTGTGAGGGCGTAGACACGCAAGAAGATTTTGAACGTTTTTTGGATAAATATCGTATATGACAAAACATATATTTGTTACTGGTGGTGTTGTTTCTTCTCTTGGGAAAGGCTTAAATGCTGCGTCGATTGGCTTGCTTTTGGAGGGCCATGGCCACAAAATAAGCTTGCAGAAATTTGACCCTTACGTCAATGTAGACCCTGGTACGATGGGCCCTTTTGAACATGGAGAGATTTACGTTACAGAAGATGGCGCAGAAACCGATCTTGATTTGGGTCACTATGAAAGGTTTACAAATGCCGTTACAAACAGGGATTGTAATTGTACTACAGGTTCAATATATTACTCCGTGATAACAAAGGAACGCCAGGGAAAGTATCTGGGAAAGACCATACAGGTAATACCTCACATAACGAATGAGATAAAAGATTGTATTCGCAAACTGGCCACGCCTGAAACCGATATAGTAATCTCTGAGATAGGCGGTATTGTAGGAGATATCGAGAGTCAGCCGTTTGTTGAAGCAATTAGACAATTAGGTCGTGAATTAGGTAGAGAAAATGTTCTGTATATACATTTGACACTGATACCCTATCTCAGAGCGGCAGATGAAATAAAGACAAAACCAACACAGCACAGTGTTGGTATGTTACGACAGGCAGGAATTGAACCAGACATTCTAATATGCAGAACGGAAAAAGCACTTTCCGATGAAATAAAAGAAAAAATTTCTCTTTTCTGTAACGTAGATAAAGAATCAATCATCGAAGAACAGGACGTAAAGCCCTATATATATGAAATACCTTTACTACTCGTCAGAGAAGGACTCGACAAAATAATTTTAAAGAAGCTTCATCTACATTCAAACGGAAGCCGTCTTGATAAATGGCTCAATATGCTGGAGATACTGAAGAATTCAAAGACTATAATTGAAATTGCTCTCGTTGGTAAGTATATTGAGCACCAATCTGCTTACGAATCTATTTACGAGTCATTAATACATGGAGGCATCAGCAATGCAACTAAGGTAAATGTAAAAAGAGTAGAATCCGGAGATATTGAGAAGGAAGGTGCGGAAAAGCACCTTCAAGGATGTCATGGAATCTTAATTCCGGGAGGATTTGGGGAAAGAGGAATCGAGGGAAAAGTAGAAGCGGTAAAATATGCAAGAGAAAATAAGGTCCCATATTTTGGATTATGTTTAGGAATGCATTGTGCGGCCATAGAGTTTGCTCGAAATGTATGTAACTTGAAAGATGCAAACAGCACAGAGTTTAACGCTAGCACACCAGAGCCGGTTATATGTTTATTAGAAGAGCAGAAAGATATTGAAAAAATGGGAGGTACTATGAGATTGGGTGCGCAACCATGCAAACTTGAATCAAATACCATTGCCCGCAAATGTTATGGTCAGGAAATTATTTCAGAGAGACACAGACACAGGTATGAATTCAATAATAAATATAGAGATATTTTTGCATCGAAAGGAATGATTTGCAGTGGTCTTACTATAGACAATGAATTGGTAGAGATAATAGAGTTGAAAGATCATCCATGGTTTGTAGCAGTACAATTTCACCCTGAGTTTAAATCTAAACCAACAAGTCCACATCCTCTCTTTAGCGCATTTATTAAAGCTTCAATAAATACAGATAGTAATATATCACAAAAAAATTCAATATAATTTAATGGAGGCCTAATAATGGATGGTAGTGGAAATTTGAAACAGTCAGGTTCTGATTTAGACAAAGAACTCAATGGTACGGAAAAATCTACACAAAAAGGCCCATTGAAAATCCCCGAAGCAAGTTTTTCCTTATTTATCTCAAGTCTTGTTACTCAGGCATTAATTAGTTTAGGGGAAGTGACCAATCCTTTTAGTAAAACGAAGGAACAGAATTTTGATCAGGCGAAGTTTACGATCGACACATTACAGATAATCAAAGACAAGACTATCGGGAACCTTGCCGATGATGAAACAAAGTTATTGGAGACTGCTCTCTATGATTTAAGAATGGGGTATATTGAAAGGTCCAAGTAGGATCATTATTCTTTGATTAGTTCTTTAAGCTGTTTTGCAAGCTCGATATGCCCTTTCTCTTCTTTACTTATAGAGCTTAATACTTTGATAATGTCCTCATCTATAAGTTTGTCAATACAGCCGTCATATAATCCTTTTACGTCTTCTTCAAACTGTAGGACTTTCTGGAAAACGTCGGCCAAGTCTTCTCTAGAATACATTTCTCTCACTCTCTTCTACGTATTGTATTAAATTTTCTACCATGCTCTTGTGTCTTTGAGAATCGCCACCTAATTTCTTCATTATATTCTCTATCCTTTCTCTTTCTTCTTCCGTCAACCACTTGTAATATTTAAGAGATTTGATTGTATAAGAATAAAAGTGGGTATTTGCCTCTTCCTCACTATCTAGAGCGTCATATAATATTTTTGTTAGATCTTTTTTCTTGATCATAAGGTAATAATTTTACAAATTATAGTAGTAGAATACAAGTTTAAAAAACGCTGAGTTAACGGTTATTTACTAAAGGATTTCTTTATTATTTTTTTCCCTGATTAAATTGTAAAATTTCCTACAAAACTTTCAGAAAATAATTCCCTAGAATACTTTTTTGTTACTCTCTTTTATTTGATTTATTAGATTTTCTATCATTTTTGTGTGTCTTTGTGTATCATCTCTTAGTCTCGATAGTATAGCCTTTACTTTTTCTTTTTTATCTGTACTCATCCATTCGTAATATTTTAGTGAATTGATGGTATAAATATAGAATTGCTCATTTGCATCTTCTTCGATATCTAAGGCCTTATTTAACACATCTATAAGATATTTCTTTTTTATCATGGCACTTCAAATATAACTGACAACGATTATAGAAAGCAAGCTTAAAAACTATGGATTTACCATTATTTATCAAAAAAGATATAGATGGATTTTTTGGACTTGCCATTGACAATCTTGTACAGCTGATACTAATAGTAGGTCTCTGCAAGATATTGTGTGGTATGCCTGATGAACTTATCTTTGGAGTGATACTTCCCGGTGCGGCTATTTCAATACTATTAGGTAATCTTTTTTATTCATGGCAGGCAAGAAGACTTGCAATCAATACCCAAAGAGATGATGTGACAGCATTACCTTATGGAATCAATACGGTTAGTCTTTTTGCCTTTATCTTTTTTATCATGGCTCCGGTTTATGAGGATACGAAGGACCCATACCTGGTGTGGAAAATTGGCATGATTGCATGTTTCCTAAGTGGAATAATAGAGATGTTGGGAGCTCTAATTGGAGACTGGCTGAGACGTATCACTCCAAGGGCTGCACTGCTCTCCACGCTTGCAGGAATTGCGATTACTTTTATCTCAATGGATTTTGCATTTAAGATTTTCGAAAAACCAATTATAGCTTTTTTCCCACTTGCATTTATTCTTGTCCAGTATTTTGCGAAAGTAAGATTTCCTTTGGGGCTGCCTGGAGGCCTGATTGCCGTTGGAGTTGGAACTGGATTGGCATGGACAATGGGTTATATGGATAGTGGAAACATTGTGAATAATGATGGATTATTCCAATTTTCACCACCTCTTTTTTGTGGTGGAGATATGATTGACTTGATTAAAAGTAAATATGTACTTCAATATATTTCTATCATTGTACCAATGGGAGTATTTAACGTTGTAGGTTCATTACAGAACCTTGAAAGTGCCGAAGCTGCTGGAGACAAGTACGAAACGTTTCCATCACTGCTAACTAACGGAATTGGCTCTGTCATAGCTTCACTATTTGGCAGTTGTTTCCCTACGACAATTTACATAGGACATCCGGGTTGGAAGGCAATTGGTGCCAGGACCGGATATTCAATCTTAAACGGTATCTTTGTCGCTATCATCTGCTTAAGCGGATTTATAACCGTTATCCTGAAAGTAGTTCCTCTTGAAGCAGGAATAGGAATTCTGCTGTGGATCGGAATAGTAATTGTTGCTCAGGCATTTCAGGAGACACCAAAGCACCATGCCATGGCAGTCGCTATGGGACTCTTCCCTGCTATTGCCGCATGGGGATTGTTAATGGTTGAAAGCACTCTCAGATCAGCGGGGACCACTCTATTCATAATCGGCAAAGATGCATTTACCAATAATCTGGCAATTCATGGAATGATATCACTTGAAAGGGGTTTTATCTTTACGTCTATGATACTGGCTTCCATTTCCGTCTTTTTAATTGAAAAGAAATTTTTAATGGCGTGTATCTGGTCACTGGGGGCGGCACTACTTTCTTTTGTAGGTATTATACATGCATATGAGCTTACACCTAATGGAGTTGTCAGTGTATTCGGATGTGGTGCAGCAAGTGATTTCGCTATAGGTTATTGTTTCTTTGCCATATTGTTTATTGCCATGCATTTTTATATACATGGCAATGTTGGTAAACTAAATCGTTAAAAACATTCAAACTTCTGTCTTTTTATCTAACCTTCCTAAGTGATTGCTGACCCAGATCAATACCAAACTCAACTATTTTACCGGTATTATTTCGGCCCTTCGGTTCAAAGCGCGTCCTTCAGGTGTATCGTTATCCGCAATTGGTTGTGCATACCCAAGCCCTGTAGTAGTGATTCGTGAAGAATCTATGCCTTTATCAACCAAATAATCCATAATTGCCTGGGCTCTTTTACCGGAAAGGCCTATATTGTATTTCATTGACCCTATATCGTCAGTATGCCCCTCTATTCTGACTCTCAATCCAGGGTTCTTCTTCAAAATATTTTCTATATTATCCAAGTTTGAATTAAACTGTGGTTTGACATCCCATTTTTTATAATCAAATTGTACACCTTTTACAACCCAGCATCCCCTCTCATCAACAATAGCACCTGCCGGCGTACCAGGGCACTCATCACTATTGTCATAAACACCGTCGCCGTCACTGTCTATCTGGCTTATTTTTGGACATCCAAATCTATCTACTTCAACTCCAAAAGGAGTATCAGGACATCTATCATCACTATCCAAAACGCCATCGCCATCACTGTCCTTCTCTATGACTGGACACCCAAAGCTATCTACCTCAACTCCAATTGGAGTGCCAGGACAATTATCACTATCATCGTATACCCCATCTCTATCACTGTCCATCCGTTTAACTTTAGGACATCCAAACCTATCCACTTCAACTCCAAAAGGAGTATCAGGACATCTATCATCACTATCCAAAACGCCATCGCCATCACTGTCTATATCTATGTTGCTTTCACGTCCTGTATCAGTTGTAAGAAATACTTGTTTTACAAAACCTACCATCTCTTCTCCGTCCATAGTTTCATCTGCGGATACAGAAAAACCGCATTGGGATTGACTGGCAATTTCCTCCATAAATACTTTGCCTTTAGGGTCGTTCCCTATCCAAACCGTGTAAAAGCATGTCCTCTCTCCATAGCGGTCTTCAAGGATCCTGACCCTTCCCCGAGGATCATCTTCCAGGTGTTCACCATCACTTATTAAAATTACAGCATTATCACCTTTAACAGCCCCTATAGATCTATTGACAGCTCTAATGGCACTCCCGGCAGGGCTGTTACCTTCGGCAGGAAAACTCAGGTCGTTTAAGCTCTGTTCCATACCTGATCTGGAATGAAGAGTTGGCCCATACACAGTCTCTGTCTGTCTTATTGGTGTCTTGATTCCTCGACCAAATGTCAGTAGAGATCCGTTGATATTCATTTGAGGCATAGTATTATTCATACGTTTTATAAAGTCTTTAGCAACGTTAAATTTGGAATCTTCCCCCTCATTTTTATAAGACACACTCATAGATGTTGAAGCGTCAAGTATGATAAAGAAGTTGTCAACCTTCGGCACATATCTCCCCATTTGAAACTCTTTATCAAGATTTTCAGTACGTTGATTCAACAAAAGCCTTGGCTGAAATTGAAAACAGCCAGCCAGCAACGAAACTGAAACTATTAAGGAAAAGGCAAATAAACGTTTTCTATTCATAGTAGACCTCAAAAAATATTATTCCTGAATCTTCCAGATAATAAAATATAGGGGAAACTTAACGAGTATCTTTCCCATAAAACTCGATACTACACCATATCCCTTAATATCAAAGGAGATGTCCAAAATGACTAAGAGGAAAGATAACCCAAGAAACAGGAAAAATCAAGTTAAAACAACAGATGTTCATTTCATCACAGACATCAATTGTTTTACCGATCTTTTACTGGCGGAGTTGTCCTGTGCCGCGGATGATGTATTTGTATGATGTGAGTTCTTTAAGACCCATTGGGCCGCGGGCGTGAAGTTTGTCGGTACTAATGCCAATTTCCGCACCCATTCCGAATTCAAACCCGTCAGTAAAACGTGTAGAGGCATTGACGTAAACCGCAGCAGAATCAACCTCATTGGTAAATTTCTTAGCATTAGATTTGTCTTCTGTTATTATGGCTTCTGAATGAGAAGAACCATAGGCTGAAATATGTTCAATCGCATCATCGATGGAAGAAACAACTTTTACGGAAAGTATCTTTTCTAAATACTCTTCTGACCAGTCCTCTTCAGTTGCCGGTTCTATCTCAGAAACAATCTTACGGCTTTTTTCACAACCACGCAATTCTACGCCGGCATCCGACATTCCCTTGTAAATATCAGGAAGGAATGATCCTGATATTTTCTCGTGCACCAACATGGTCTCCATCGCATTGCAAGTACCCGGCCTCTGGAGCTTTGAATTCAGACAGACTCCTCTAGCCATATCAGGATCAGCAAATTCATCCACATAAACATGGCAAACACCCTTATAATGTTTTATGACCGGGATAGTAGAGTTTTCAACAACGTTTCGTATCAACCCCTCTCCACCTCTGGGAATGACCAGATCAGCATATTCGTCAGCCTTGAGAAGATATCCAACAGCTTCACGGTCAACAGTTTCAATGACCTGAATAGCATTTTTATCAAAGCCAACTTCTTCGAGAGCTGAGCTTATTTGCCTGTAGATGGCAATATTTGAATGTATCGACTCTTTACCACCGCGAAGTATTGTCGCATTGCCTGTTTTCAAACAAAGCGATGCTGCGTCAGCGGTAACATTTGGTCGAGATTCATAAATAATGATTATAACACCTATGGGGACTCTGATCTTTTGAATACCAAGGCCATTTGGGCGGGTAATCTCTTCCATTATCTCACCGACAGGATCACTGAGATTTATGACCTCTCTTATGCCTTCAGCCATAGCGTCTATACGAGGCCCTGTCAATTTCAATCTGTCTATCATGGCAGAAGACAAGCCGTTTTCTTCCGCTGCTTTTATGTCTTTTTCGTTTTCTGCCATCAGCATCTCTTTACTATTAATGAGATTGAGCGCCATTTGTTCCAGTGCGGCATTCTTTGCTGACGTATCGGCAATGGCAGTCTTGCGCGATGCTTTTTTTGCGCCTCTAACAATTTTATCTACATAAGCTTTAACGTTCATATTTATAAGTGAGCAGTAAAAACAGTGTGGCGATCACTATCATGCCTAAAGGCACTTGCCACGGAAAAGGACCTTCGAATAGGAATGCTTCCAGACCTCCAGACTCCGTCGGCCTCTCGGCCTTGTCATTCTCTGGTTCTGAAATATTAAATTTATATTTTTTGTAAGTGATCTCTCCTTCTTTAGTATATCCATAATTATCCCTGGCTTCTCTCTCGACTTGTATCGGATCGCTTACGAGTGCTTTATTTTCTTTTTTGAGTCTATCGTTTATTCCCCTTAAAGAATCAACTTTTTCTGTAAGCACCCTTTGCTTTACTTCGAGGGCCATCCTCTCCTCTCTTTTTTGAGTAACGATAACAGAAAAAACAATTATTATCGAGATTACTACAGAGAAAGTAAAAAGGAAACGCCTTAGCATAATTCTTTAATTTCAACAGATAATAGGAGGCAAATATCTAACAATTATTCAAACGGAAAGGTAAGTAAGTTACTTTATCTTCAAAGAAGCAGCACCATAAATGGCTTTATCCCCAAGTTCTTCCTCTATCCTTAACAATTGATTATATTTGCATATGCGGTCTGTTCTGGAAAGTGAACCTGCCTTAATTTGCCCCGCATTGGTTGCAACTGCAACATCAGAAATAATGGTATCTTCCGTTTCCCCGGAGCGATGTGATATGACGGTGGTATAACCATTTGATTTCGCCATCTCTATTGTTTGCAAGGTTTCTGTAATCGTGCCTATCTGATTCAGTTTGATCAATATTGAATTAGTTATTCCCAAATCAATACCTTTCTTAAATCTATTTATGTTCGTGACGAATAGATCGTCTCCAACGAGTTGTACCCTGTTGCCAAGTTTTTCCGTTAGCGCCTTCCAGCCATCCCAATCATCCTCTGCCAGGCCATCTTCTACCGAATAAATGGGGTAGTTAGAGATCAAATCCTCATAGAAAGAGATCATGCCTTCAATAGATTTCTCAGGATCTGCTTCAGCATTTAGCACATATTTTCCATTTTTATAAACTTCATTTGCGGCTGTGTCCAGCGCCAGTAATACATCCTTACCGGGTTCATAGCCAGCCTTGTTTATAGCTTCCATTATTGTCTCCAGCGCCTCTTCATTACATTTCAACTCAGGAGCAAAACCCCCTTCATCACCTACATTTGTGTTATATCCCTTGGCGCTAAGGATCTTTTTTAAGCTGTGAAAAACTTCAGCTCCGATCCTTAATGCATCCTTAAAGCAGTCAGCACCAACCGGCATGATCATAAATTCCTGTATATCAAGGTTGTTATCAGCATGCTCTCCGCCATTAATGATATTCATCATGGGTACGGGTATAATGTAATCATCCTTATTTCCAATATAACTATATAACGGTTTATTTAACGAACTTGCGGCGGCTCTTGCTATCGCAATAGAGACTCCCAGGATGGCATTAGCACCCAGGTTGCTTTTATTCTCCGTACCATCGAGTTCGATCATAAGTTTATCAATATTTTCCTGTTCGGAAGGATCCATGCCCTTTATCTTCGGACCTATTCTCTCTGTTACATTACTAAGGGCCTTGGTAACGCCCTTTCCCAAGTATCGCTTTGGATCTCCATCTCTCAACTCACAGGCTTCATGACGGCCGGTAGACGCGCCTGACGGAACAGCTGCCCTTCCCAATGTGCCATCATCCAGTATTATATCAACTTCAACTGTAGGGTTACCTCTGGAATCGAGTATTTCCCTTGCAGCAGTTTTTTCTATCTTTGCCATAGCTTATCTCCTGTAAGTTATTATGAGAGGTTAATCATGTCTTATAACAAAAAGGAATAAATCCTGTCAATTACAAACTGGCTGGCAAAACCCTTGAAATACCATTTATTATGTGATGCAAGATATATACACAAATATAAAATATGGATGGTGAATTATATAGAAGAAAAGCAGATTTTACTAGATTTGTAATTCTTCCTTTGATGCTCTCAACACGAAGAGGCAAACTTTTAATTTTATATTTTCCTACCTCATCTCTCTTCCTTGACTAATAAAGGATCAAAAGGAAATTTCCCTATGTATATACCAATGATTATTGAGAATTTATCTCTCTTTTCCAAATTAAATGTAAATCATCTTGACTTAGTTCATATAATTTATAAACTACTATAAAGAGATAATCGTTTATCAAAGGAAACATATTTTAGGTTTGTTTGATAAAATTTTAATATAAAACCAAAGGAAGTGAAAAATGCTCATACTAACAAGAAGGTTAGGTGAAAGCATCATAATTGAAGATAATATCAAGATAACTGTTATAGATATTAATAAACAGCAAATCAAATTGGGGATTGATGCGCCAAAGCACATCACTATTAACAGAGAAGAAATCGCCAAAAAAGTTATTGATGGAAATCAATTATTGCCTGCTTCAACGACAGTCAAAACTACAAAAAAATAATATTATTTACTACTAATAATTGATCGGTTTGTGCGTGTACACGCTGGACTCTCAGCCTGAATGACATATCTGGTTCGTTAGAACTGACTCGCCCGGGAAGGGGAAGGAACAGAAAACCTGCAACTACGGCAAAATACACCTCTACTGCAATCTTTCTACACCTAAAAGGATCGCCATTTTCAAGAAGGCCCTGCCAAGAAACGAACGCTTCATCTCAATCGCCTTGTAATTGCAAACCTCGTCGCAACAAAAGCAGCCAATACATTTATCCTCATCGACTATTACTTTACCATCTGGAGCCGACATTGCTTTCGCCGGACAATTCCTGATACACTCGTAACATCTCGTACAATTTGGTTCATACACGGTAGAAACACAGGAGCAGCTATTATCAAACATTTTTGCAAGCAGAAAGTCTGGAATATAGTTAGACGCAAAATCCTGTGCAGAGCTGGAAGGTTTTTTAAAATCAGCGACAGTTACCTTGCTGATCTCCTCACCTGAAACATCAATCTCACTCATGTCCGCAGTTCCCAGCTTTCTATCATGTGCATACTTAATGATAGGTACTTTCATAGGTTCAAAACCGATTACGGAACTGGCCACAGCATCCAACGCGACACCATCATAACCGGCAATTATTAACCCTACCTTTCTCGGATCTCCGGCGTTAGGACCGTTACCTTCCATTCCAATTACTGCATCCATTACCGTAATATGTGGTTGCACCATCTCAAAAACATCAACTAATGCCTGGGCCATTGATCTATTCTTTGGCGCCAGCAAATGTACATTTTTCTTTCCATTTGCCGGTATGGAGCCAAACATATTCTTAATTGCTCCTGTATATCTTGTCAGACCGTGTGTTTTCAGTTTTGGAACATTCACTACAATATCTACTGATTTAACGGTCTTTGCGATCTTGAAATTTTTTAAGATCACTGCATTATTATTTGTTATGTCAAGGGCGTCATCTTTATCAAAGTTTACAATTATTGCGCCAGTATCTTCCGCTATCTTGTCTATCTGTGTAACCCTGAATGCTTTGTCCGTTGAACCAGTCCTTAAGCTGCCACAAGAATCTCCAATATAGACCTCGCAACCATAATCTCCCTTAAATATGTCAACAAGCGCCCTGATAACGACAGGATGTGTATTAACCGCCCTCTCCGGCCCTAGTGAGGCTGAAAGAAGGTTTAGTTTTAACAACACCTTCATCCCCGGCCTTACAATGGTTTCAATATTACCTATCAGACTTAAACATTTTTTCACTGCTGTGCTGACTTTTTCTAATTCGTAGTTATCACAACGTGAAATTGCAACTGTTGTCATTATTTACACCTTAAGAAGTTATTAGTGTTTTTATTAAATGTTAAAACCTTCATTCCGGTTGCCTCTTCGATCCTCTATAGCTACTCAAATGAGGAACTTGGATGATGTCAGGAAATTCACATATTTTTCCACTGAAGCGTGGATCCGTATCTGGTATGGATAATTACCGTACATTCACTAGATTTCTTTTACCATTTCTTCAAGTGGTTTTCGAAATGTTGGTTCCGGAATAACCTCCGGATAACCCAGGGGTGTTAAGATCAAGGGCTCCAAATTATCAGGTATGTTTAATGCATCTCTTACTACCTCTGGCTTAAAAGCTGCTATCCAACAGGTACCAAGTCCTTCAGCAGAAGCGGCAAGTATCAAATGGTCCATTGCTATTGCCACATCAACATCAACGTAGGCCTTCCCATCATTTCGCTTCCATGCAGTGCCAGGTGATGCACACGCACATATAATTACCGGTGCTGTATAAAACCATTCCTGTGAATAAGCATCTTTTAATTTGTATTTAACCTGTTCATTTTTAACTACGATAAGCGAAAATGGCTGCCTATTGGCAGCCGTTGGTGCAAGCCGTGCAGCGTTAAGAATTCTATCAAGTTTATCGTTTTCCACCGGATCCTTTTTATACGCCCTTATGCTTCTTCTTAAATTTATGGTTTCATAAAAGTCCATTTTTGATATTCCTTATATTTTATTGTCAATTTCTTGAAAATATCAGCTTTGCCGTTATTGTATACACGACCACCTCAACCTCAACGGTGACAATCAAATTCTCACTGCTAAATACTTGATGTCAGGACAATTCTATCAAATCTGAATTTCTTTGACAAGAAAATTGCATGTTGATAAAATCACTTTCATGGTAACGTGGTTAAGGTGGGTAAGGTCTGCCAGAGCATACAGTTTGGCATGAACTGCCAGACAATCACTCAATTATATAAACAAAAAATAGATAAAAAATGCGAGTTATAGTAGCGAAAAAAGCTGGCTTTTGTATGGGTGTACGTAAGGCAATGGACAACGCATTGGATGCCGCTAATAAAGTTGGAAGCGATGATAGCACTGTCTATACAGAAGGACCGTTGATACATAATCCCCAGGTACTGGAAAAGCTGGAAAAGCAGGGAATCAGAGCTCTCAAGGAAGACACGGATTTGTCAAATAGCACGGTAGTCATCAGGGCTCATGGTATTACACCCAAGAGAAGACAGGAGCTAGAAGCATCAGGCGCTGAGATCAGTGATGCAACTTGTCCTCGCGTTAAACGGGTACAATCAATTATCGAAGAAAACACAAAGGAAGGATATTCTACCATAATAGTGGGTGATGAAGGGCATGCTGAAGTAGTTGGATTACTTGGGTATACTGATGGAAATGGATATGTAATCTCTTCTCCTGAGGAAGTATCAGAATTGCCTGATATGGAAAAAATTTGTATTGTTGCCCAGACTACTCAGGACATGAATACTTTTGCAGCAATAGCAGAGAAACTAAAACAGAGATATGAAAATCACAGGGTATTTGACACAATATGCAGCTCTACATCAAGGCGACAGGAGGAGGTAATCAGCCTAAGCGAAGAGGTTGATGCAATAGTTGTGGTTGGTGGAAGAGGCAGTGCAAATACAAACAGACTTGTTCAAATTTCTGAAAAGAGAGGTATGCCAACATTCCTCGTAGAGACTGAACAGGAACTGAATTTAAAGAAGCTTGCAGATTATGGTGTAATTGGTGTAACAGCCGGCGCTTCAACCCCTAACTGGCTACTCCAGAGGGTTGTCGACAAAGTACAGAATTATCAAGGTAAAAAAATCAAAAAGATGCAATTGTTTACTGAAAAAGCGATTACAATCTTAATAGGCAGTTTCATGTATATTGGAATTGGAGCAGCAAGTTTCAGCTACTCAAGCTCCGTCCTACTTGGTATAAATCCCAGGATTAAATTCTGTACAATTGCAACACTATTTTTGTTTTCAATGTATGTTTTAAACTATTTTGCCAATAAAGAGGCTGCAGCCTTGAGTGAACCATCCAGAGCAAAATTATACGAAAGACATCAAGGTGTTTTCAAAATTCTCGGCATTGTAGCAGCTATCTTATCTTCAGTTTTGGCGTATACGGTTAACATAGATGCATTTTTCTGTGTATTTTTTGCATCCTTATTCGGAATAGCGTACCGGGTCTATATAATTCCAAAGAAGCTTACCAGCATTATCAGGTATCGAAGTTTAGCACAAATCCCTGGTTCGAAAGAGGTGTTTATAAGTATAGCCTGGGCTGTTAGTACAGGTTTAATTCCGTTCTTAGGATCACCGGAATCATCTTTGCCATCGCTTCCTGTTGTACTGGCGTTTACTTTCAGTATGGTTTTTGTAAGGACAGTATTGCTTGATGTAAGGGACGTTCAAGGTGACCGAATAGTTGGTAAGGAAACAATACCGATAGCAATAGGAAAAACCAATACTAAGGCAATGCTCGTTGTGATATCAATATTACTGACAATACTATTAATTGCCAGCCCTAAAATTGGCTGGACTTCCGGATTTTCCTATTATCTCCTTCCATGTGTTGCGTACGCATGCGGGTATTTGTATCTCTATCACAAGCGCCTTATACCCAGTGATCTAGCCTGTGAAATTATTACCGATTTTAATTTTATTCTTGCAGGTATAATGGTAGCGATCTGGCACCTTTTTTTAATTTGATTTATCAAGCTAGATTCTTCATTCCGCTTCGCTATATCCAGAACGACATTCCCGTTCGGCAAGCGGGGAGGAAATATCTTAACTTTGAATTTCCTCGCCAAACTATTTTAAGGTTATCTATTTATGAAATCAAAAATGAAGTCAGGAAAGCTTTACACTGTTGGTTTTAAGAAGAGCACCAGAAGGAAAATGATTGCAGGCCTCCTTGTTGTTTTGCCAATCTTTGTTACATTTTTTGTAATAAAATTCTTATTTACCATGATTGGAGGAATCCTCTCTCCTGTAGTGGTTAGAGCCGTCGGTTCTTTCGGGTTTTCTCCAAATAGCAAGATTGATGAGTTTATCATAACTGCAGTAGCGTTTATACTCACATTTGTAGCGCTTTATTTTATAGGTGTGGTAGCTACAAACTTTCTTGGAAAGTTTATCATACGTTTTTATGAATCGATATTGCACAATGTCCCTGTTATAAAGAATGTATACACATCGTCAAAAAAACTGCTTGAAATTATAAGTCTTCCAACTACACAATCTTTTAAACGTGTAGTTATAGTTGAATATCCAAGAGTTGGAATGAAGGCATTCGCATTTGTCACAGGTGGCTTAAAGACAAAAGACGGAGCAGTACTATCCAGTATATTTATCCCAACAACACCTAATCCCACTTCAGGTTTCTTGATTTATCTTCCTGAGCAAGATATAGAAGAAACTGACCTGAGTATTGAAGAGGGAATGAAACTAATTGTTTCAGGTGGGATATTAGTACCGGACAGAATGGATCTAACTACTGACACACAAACAAGTGAAGCACATGAGTAGTTGACACGCTAAATGTGTAAGTTTTGAATTCTACAACTTCCACAAATACTATTTTTTTATCTGCATCATATTGTTGCACAATAGCATTACGGGTTGTTTAGAGAAAATTAATGTCCGGGGAGTATATGGATGAGTTAGCGGATCGTGATGAGTTTGAACATATATCTCCCGCTGGAGAGACTGTCCTAGATCCTTCCGATAGCCTCCCAGTTTTCAACATGTTGGATCCATCGAATTAAGCATTCTCACTCATTGGTTCCAGCGCTAGAATATACTTTTATTACAAAGCACTTCCTAGGCTTTTCTAAATTAGATGCATTTCCTTGCGTACAACCACTATACCGCTATCAGTTACCGTAAAATGTTTAGAGTCTTCTTCCCTGTCGTAACCAATACTCATGTTGTCTGGAATGTTTACTGATTTATCTATTATGGCTTTTCTAATTTTTACATTTCTACCTATCCTGACATTTTCCATTATGATTGAATCATAAATTTCAGAATGAGGATCTACTCTGATGTCAGGTGACAAAATACATCCCTCTACCTTTGCACCGCTTATTATGCATCCTCCGGAAACAATAGAATTTATAATCATATCTGTCCGTTCATCTGGCAAATCCTTTTGATACACTGTTTTTGCCGGTGGATATTGTGCCTTATAAGTGCGGATTGGCCAATCTTTATCGTAAATATTAAACGCTGGTGACTCTTGGACGAGGTCCATATTCGCCTTCCAATAAGCGTCCAGAGTACCGATATCACGCCAGTAGCTTAAATCATTGTTATTTTTATCGGTAAAAGGGTATGCGTATACCCTTTTAGAATGTATCATTTCAGGTATTATGTTCTTCCCAAAATCATGGTTTGTATTTTGCTTAGCATCTCCTATTATCGCTTTAACCAGAGTCCTGGTATTAAATAAATATATTCCCATAGAGGCGAATGTCACCTCCGGATTATTTGGAGAAGGGATTGGTGCAGAAGGTTTCTCATGAAATCCAATAATCCTATTGTCTTCATTTGTTTGTATGATACCAAATCTTTTCCCTTCATCTAGCGGAACATCCATACATGCTATTGTAAGATCGGCTTTCTTTTCCCGATGGAAGAGGGCCATCTTCCTATAATCCATCTTGTAAATATGGTCTCCGGAAAGTATCAAAACCATTTCTGGCTGTTCTTTCTCAAGTGTATATATGTTCTGGTAAACTGCATCTGCAGTCCCCTGATACCACTGATCACTGATCCTCTGCTGAGGAGGTATCTGTTCAATATATTCATTTAATTCATTATTAAAAACATTCCATCCAAGCCTCAAATGCCTATCTAAAGAAAAGGATTTGTATTGCGTTAAAACTACTATTTTGCGTAATCCTGAATTCAGACAATTACTTAACGTAAAGTCTATTATTCTGTATATGCCTCCAAAAGGTACCGCTGGCTTTGCCCTGTCTTTCGTCAGCGGATACAGCCTCTCTCCCTGACCACCTGCCAGAATTATAGTAAGTATTTTGTCGTATGTTTGTATATTACTTAAAGACATGTTTTTAACTCTAATATTAAATTTTATTAATTTAGATTATAGATTTAAACCTTGAATATTCTCTATAATGAGAACCTATTTTCTTTACCCTATGAGTCCTTGGCTTTATTTGCCAATACTTCTTTGATTTTACCTTTTAATTCTGACAGCTCTGAAGATTTGACTACATAGGCATCTGCCACCCATGACATAAAACTGTCTTTATAATTTGTATAAGCGGTGTTAATAATAACAGGAATAGCCTTGTTTTTACTTAAAATCCTGCCCATTGCCTCAATACCATCCATCTTAGGCATGTTTATATCCATTATAACAATATCCGGTAGTTGTTTCTGAACTTTTTCAAGAGCTTCTTTACCATCAGATGCCGTTACAACGTCATAGCCGTCATGTTTTAATTCTTGTTCATAGAGTAAGCGTTGATTCTTGTCATCTTCAACGAGAAGGATAGTCGTCATTACTACAAACTCCTTTCCTCGATATAACCGGTAGTGTCATTGTCATAGTTGTCCCCTCACCCGATATGCTTTTGACATCAATGTTGCCACCATGGTCTTCGATAATTTTCAGACTTATAGACAGGCCCACACCCGTGCCGTTAGGTTTTGTTGTAAAGAAGGGATCGAAAATATTTTGTAATACTTCCTTTGGTATACTCTTACCATTATCAACTATGTCTATTTCAATTGATGTCATTGCACGTCTTATTTTTATATCCAGATCACCACCATCAGGCATCGCCTCTACAGCATTCATCAGCATATTAAGAAAAACTTGTTTTATTTGTGTAGGATCACCAGAGATATCGGGTACATCTGCTTCAAATTCTTTACGTACATTTATGTTCTTTTCCTGGAAGTAGTTTTCCATTAATATGCATGTATTTACCATAATTTCGCATACTTGTGTATCAACCTTTTCCGGCTTAGAAGGTTTACCAAAATCGGTAATGTTATTTAGTATTTTTTCTAAACGCTTTACTTCTTCGATGATAATGTTAATGTTAGCTTCGATTTTTGAATCTGTAAAGGTAAAACGGGAGAGTGCTTTGGCAAACCCGCCGATAGTTACCAGTGGGTTTCTTATCTCATGGGCTACATATGATGACATAGAACCGATAGCAGCCAGTCTTTCTGAACTTATAAGTCTCCGCTGTGCTTCTGTAAGTTGATTAATTTTGTCTTCCAGCCTTTTGTATGTTTCTGCATTTTCAATTGCCAATGCAGCCTGATTGACAAACATTGTTAATATGCTGACACGGTCGTCAGATATTGGTTCTCCTGTATAGATGTTATCTGCGACAATAACACCAATAGTTTCATTCTTTGCGATAAGAGGCACGCAAACAAATTCATTAACTCCCAGAGCCTTTCTGAATTCCTGTGTTACCCGTGGATCATTAACGGCATCTTTAATGATTATGGGTTTCTTTTCTTTTGCGCAGAATATGACAACTTCCCTCGTATCTGACAATGAATACACCATAAGTTTTGCCATAGTATTAAAAGGAGTGTCTATATTATGGCTGAAATCTAATTCTTTAAATATATCTTTTAGAGAGCTATGTTTACTTGACAACTCCTTCCAGGTTTGGTTTGCTTCTTCAAGAGAAGATGGCCCTACCGCCAATTTACCATTCAAGACATTGTGTTTTTTATTAACCAAAAAGAGCATAGCACGATTAAACCCAAATGCGTAACCGGAAGTCACGCATGTCAAAATCAAGTGAAGTAGTTTGTCAAGATGCAGAGTCCCCTGCATTGCTTCACCAAGCTTCTGCAATAACAAAAGCTTATGTACGGTCTTTTCACTCTCAGTAGAATCTATGGTAAGTATCAAAACACTATTAATATTTCCATCTCTATTGTGGATAGGTATGGCCACATGTTGCACACACATTTTTTTCATACTTCCAGATTCAATCCAGGTCTCAATTATACCACCCGCTTTTCCATTGAAGACACTTGCTGCCGGACAACTATCAGTCCCGATTTCATCACAATGATATACATCGTGGCAGTATTTACCTAAAGGTGAATCCTTCAAATTCAACCAATCGTAGAAGGTCTTGTTGGCCCATGTAATTTTCAGCTCTTTATTAAGCAAGCATAAGCCGACACCAATAACGTCAATTATCTTATCCTTATTTCTTCTCTCTAATTTCCTCCGTTCCTTTAAACCGCTTGACACCTTAGGGAGTTCAACACCTCCGAGATCCTCTGTAATTTCAGCATCTTGCTGAGCGGAATCTACTCTTAAATCAAGACATACCTCCTCAATCTTTTTTGAGAGGTTTTCATCCAGGGGCATTCCTCTGTACTCGCGGAGAATATTTCTTATCCTGGTTATTGTTGTCTCGGAATTATTTCTTGATGGATCGTTATTCATGGTTATGGGATTGCATTTCTCAAGGTTTCAGCAGCCTGTTCAGGAGGCATTGGGTTAATATAAAACCCTGTGCCCCATTCAAAACCTGCTATATTTGTAAGCCTGGGTATTATTTCTATGTGCCAATGGAAACTATCTGATCCGTTTATATTAAATGGAGCGCTATGGATGATATAATTGTATGGAGGAAGGTCTAAAGCGGTTTCTAATCTGGTAAGCGCATCCTTTAAGACTTTCGCCAGTTCATCTAACTCGAATTTCTGTAAGTTTTCAAAATGGCTTTCGTGTTTTTTGGGAAGAATCCAGATCTCAAAAGGAAATCTGGAAGCAAAAGGAGCAAAGGCAACAAAATTATCTGTTGAGATAACGAGTCTACTGTTTGTGTCTATTTCCTGCTGTATCATGTCACAAAAGAGACATCTTTCTCTCTGTTGATAAAATGTCTTGGCATTTGCCATCTCATTTGCTACCAGTTGCGGGACAATCGGTGTCACAATCAGTTGTGAATGAGTGTGATCAAGTGAAGCACCTGCAGAAGCACCGACATTTTTAAATAACAATCCATAAACAAACCTTTTGTCATTCTTTAAATCAATTAGTCGATCTCTGTAGCACAATAAGACCTCTTCGACATTTCCATTATCAAGTGATGTTAGGGACTGAATATGCCTGGGGCTTTCTATGATGACTTCATGAGCACCAATACCACTCATCATATCGTAGATACCTTCTCCTCGCTTATTTTGATCACCTTCTATCTGTAACGCAGGAAACTTATTAGGGACAACCCTTACCCTCCAACCACTGGTGTTTGGCATTGCACCATTATCTCTATACGCTAGAATTTCAGGTGGTGTCTTGTCTTCGTTACCTTCGCAGAAAGGGCAGAAACTGCTTTTTATTATTTGTGGGTTGGTCTTGAAATCAGTAGGCCTTGTAGCTCTTTCAGTAGCTACAATTACCCAACGGCCGGAAATAGGCTCCCTTCTTAATTCTGGCATTTATTTCTCCGAAACTGATGAAAATTCTATTCTCAACAAATCAATGTATTTTGTCTGAATGTATCTCAATTATTAACATACACATTTTTATTTGACATCTTCTATAGATAAGTCAAAAGATTTTGACTTGGTAGTATAATGCATTTCAAGTGGATTTCAAAGCGACAATTGTTTTCCAGATTTTAATATCCAAGAATTCCCGTATTTATGTATAATGTGCGCATTACTAAATATATTAAAATCGGCTTGGTTCCTGGCTTTTTAAAAAACCAAATCTTGGTTGCCTGCCCGACATGTCGCTCAGGCGGGCAGTTATCCCCGGACAGAAAACGCCGAGGACTTTCCCCGGACAAAAGGTGCCGAGGTAATTACTCGGGCAAAATAGTTTTATAAAAATCAAGATTTTTACATTATGTCATTAAGAAATGAAAGATAGAGAAAACCGAACAGAAAGCGTAATCCACGATATTAACTTTATTACGGATCATGATATATATCTTTTCAAGGAAGGAAACCACCACAGGCTATATGACAAGCTTGGTGTGCACATCATAACCAATAATGATAAGAGCGGAGCTGTTTTTGTTTTGTGGGCACCCAATGCAGAAAGAGTCTCCGTAACAGGAGATTTTAATACATGGGACCGAGAGTCTCACCCGTTAAAGGTAAGATGCGACGGCTCCGGGGTATGGGAGGGATTCATACCCGGTATTAAAAATGGAGACATATATAAATACCACATACATTCCAGATGTAACAACTATAAAGTTGACAAAGGTGACCCATTTGCGTTTTATTGGGAGCAATCTCCTAAAACCGCCTCTCTCGTATGGGAACTTCATTATCAATGGAATGATAGCGAATGGATAGCAAACAGGAATAAATATAATTCTCTCAATGTTCCTTTCTCCATTTATGAAGTGCATCTAGGGTCATGGAAACGAGCAATCGAAAAAGAAAGTGAATTTCTTACCTATAGAGAAATAGCACATGAACTTGCAGATTACGTAAAGGAGATGGGGTTTACTCATGTAGAACTGTTGCCAATTACGGAACATCCCTTTTACGGTTCATGGGGCTACCAGACCGTAGGATATTTTGCTCCTACAAGCAGGTATGGGACCCCTCAGGATTTCATGTACCTGATTGATTATCTCCACCAACACGAGATTGGAGTTATCCTGGATTGGGTACCATCACACTTTCCCTCTGATGAACACGGTCTTGCCTATTTTGACGGCACCCATCTCTATGAACATGCTGATCCGAAGAAAGGATTTCATCCTGAATGGAAAAGTTATATTTTCAACTATAGCAGAAATGAGGTGCGTGCTTTCCTTATAAGCAGTGCAATCTTCTGGCTTGAAAAATACCATATTGATGCGATAAGGGTAGATGCAGTGGCTTCCATGCTTTACCTTGACTATTCAAGAAAGGAAGGAGAGTGGATACCAAACAAATACGGAGGTAATGAGGACCTGGATGCCGTAAACTTTATAAAAGAATTAAATGAAGCTGTTTACGTCTCTTGTCCCGATGTTCAGACCATAGCAGAAGAATCAACAGCGTGGCCTAAGGTATCAAGGCCAACATCTGCAGGAGGTCTTGGATTTGGTATGAAATGGAATATGGGATGGATGCATGATACGCTTAAGTACTTTTCAAAGGATCCTGTTTACAGGAAATCTCATCATGATGAAATTACTTTCAGTATATGGTATGGATTCACAGAAAATTTCCTTCTTCCCCTATCCCATGACGAAGTTGTCCATGGCAAAGGTTCTCTTATAGGAAAAATGCCGGGTGATGAATGGCAGAAATATGCTAATCTTAGAATTCTATTTGGATATATGTATGGCCACCCGGGAAAAAAACTTCTATTCATGGGATGTGAATTTGCACAAGGGAAGGAATGGAATCACGATGAAGGTTTAGAATGGTTCGTTTTACAATATCCTCTTCATAAGGGTATACAAAACTGGGTAAAAGACCTGAATCATTTTTACAAGAAGGAACCGGCGTTGTATGAGTCAGATTTTTCAGTAGACGGATTTGAATGGATAGACGTCCATGATTGGGAACAAAGTATTATAAGCTTTATCAGAAAATGTAAGAACACTGATGATGTAGTCCTTATCGTTTGTAATGCTACCCCTGTACCAAGACACAACTACAATGTAGGTGTTCCACGGGGAGGTTTTTGGAAGGAAGCTTTAAACAGCGATGCGGAAATATACGGCGGAAGTGGTTGTGGTAATTCGGGAGGAGTTAAAGCCGTCGCAGTACCTATACATGGAAGAACACATTTACTTAACCTGACATTACCACCTTTGGGTATTTTATTCTTTAAACACACAAACTGAACATGAATAAATATATTTGTATACATGGGCACTTTTACCAACCACCGAGAGAAAATCCCTGGCTTGAAGAGATCGAGGTTCAGGATTCAGCATATCCCTATCATGATTGGAATGAAAAGATTACAGCAGAGTGTTATGCCCCGAATACAGCCTCACGTATTCTTGACTCAGAGAACAGAATAATAGGAATAACGAATACATACGCTAAAATCAGTTTTGACTTTGGCCCAACACTATTGTCATGGATGGAAAGGCACAAGCCGGATGTTTATCAGGCTATTCTTGATGCTGATAAGCTAAGCATGGAAAACTTCTCCGGACACGGTTCTGCAATAGCCCAGGCATATAACCATATGATAATGCCCCTTGCAAATAAAAGGGACAAGTATACGCAGGTAATATGGGGAATAAAGGATTTTGAAAAAAGGTTTAACAGATACCCCGAAGGAATGTGGCTTCCGGAAACTGCCGTGGATTTAGAGACCCTTGAAGTGCTGGTAAGTCTGGGGATTAAGTTTACCGTCATTGCCCAGAGACAGGCAGGAAGAGTAAAGAGAATAGGTGAGACAGGAAATTGGGTTGATGCAACCGATGAAAAAATTGATTCCACGATGAATTATCTTTGCCATCTACCATCAGGACAATCCATCAATATCTTCTTCTATAATGGTAAAATCGCACAGGAAGTATCTTTTGGTGGATTGCTGAGTGACGGAGAAGGATTTGCCAAAACATTACTTTCTGCGTTCAATGACGTTAATGATCATCCACAAATTGTTCATATTGCGACAGACGGGGAGACGTTTGGACACCACCACAGGTTTGGCGAAATGGCGCTTTCTTATTGCCTGTATCATATTGAATCCGGCAATCTTGCAAAGATCACTAACTACGGTGAGTACCTTGACAAACACTCTCCAACACACATAGTTGAAATTATTGACAACTCATCATGGAGCTGTGTACATGGTGTTGAGAGATGGAGAGACAATTGTGGTTGTAGCACAGGATCAAATCCGGGATGGGATCAAGCCTGGAGAAAACCATTAAGAGTGGCTATGGACTGGCTGAGAGACAGGATTATTCCTGTTTTCAGAAGTGAAGCATCAAAATATTTTGAAGATCCCTGGAATGTAAGGGATGAATATATTGAGGTTATACTTGACCGGTCTCGTAATAATGTTGAATCCTTCCTGAAAAAACATGCTGCAAGGGAGCTCTCAAGGAGTGAAATGGTAAGAGCATTAAAACTTCTTGAGATGCAGAGAAACGCCATGTTGATGTATACCAGTTGTGGCTGGTTCTTTGATGATATTTCCGGAATTGAACCCATACAAATAATGAAATATGCATTAAAAACTATTCAATATGCAGAAGAGTTGCAGGAATTGTCACTTAATCAGGAATATTTGAAATTTCTCAGTAAGGCACAAAGCAATACACCAGAAAGCACCATGGAAATTTTCAGCACGTTTGTAGAAACAGCCAGAAGTAATCTCCTGAGGGTAGGGACTCATTATTGTATATCCTCTGTTTTCAAAGAATACCCTGAAGACTCGAAGATATTCTGTTATACCGCAAAGAGTGAGAAGTATAACAGAATGGAGGCAGGCAAACTAAGGTTGGTTACAGGCAAAGCAGAGATCATCTCAGATATTACTCTGGAAGAAAAAACTATCTGTTTTGCTGTATTATATCTTGGAGACCACGATATCAATGGAGGTGCAAGGGAATTTGCAGGAGAGAATGAATTTACAATAATGCAGGATGAGATAAAAGAGGCATTTAACAACGGTATTACAGAAACTATAAGGTGTATGGATACACATTTTAAAGGAAATATCTATTCAATATGGCATCTTTTCAAAGATGAGCAGAGAAAGATTCTGAACCAATTATCCGGATTGACATATGATGAAATTGCCAACTCTTATCGCCAGATATATAAAAATAATTATGCGATAATGAATACTTTTCATGGCTTACATATAAAACTTCCAAAGCCTTTTTTTGTAGCGACTGAATATATTCTGAACGAGGACATGCAGCAATTATTTAGAGAAGATACTCTCGATGTTGATAGCCTTGGAAGGCTAATTGATGAAGCAGAGAAGTGGAACATTCAGATTGATACAACCACGCTTAGTTATGTGATGAGTTCATGGTTAAACACAATAATGGATAAAATCCAAAAACAGTCAGAAGATTCGCAACTGTTTGAAATGATAGACAAAACCTTAGAGATAGTAAAACCCTTATCTTTATCACTTGATCTCTGGCAAGCCCAGAATAAGTACTTTTCTCTATGGAATGAAGCTTACCGTACGATGGAAGATAAGGCGGAGAAAGGTGACAGCATTGCCGGGAGTTGGGTTGAAAACTTTCTCAAACTGGGATATTATTTGAATGTAAAGATTTAATATAAGTACTCAATAAGTGGAGGAATGGCTTCTCCTGCTTATTAAGTACTTATACATTAAGGAGAAAACGTGGGAAGAAGAGGGAACGGAATACTTCTCCATATTACATCCCTGCCATCACCTTATGGCATTGGGGATTTTGGAAAAGAGGCTTACTGGTTTGTAGATATCCTTGCAGAAAACTATCAAAGTTTCTGGCAGATACTTCCGTTAAATCAAACATGTGCTGTCTATGGCAACTCTCCTTACAGCAGTTTTTCAGCATATGCAGGGAATACTATCCTGATAAGTCCGGATCTAATGGTAGAAGATGGGGTTCTCTTGAAATCTGATATAGAAGGCCATCCTTCATTTTCCCGGGAGAGTGTTGATTATAATGCTGTTACAAAGTATAAAGAAGAACTTTTCAGGAAAGCTTTTGAAAAAAACAAAGACAGCCTTACAGAACATCATGAATTTAATAGGTTTTGTAATGAAAATCTCTATTGGCTTGAAGACTATAGTCTGTTTGTCTCCATAAAAAAACATTTTAACAATGTTGATTGGAGCAAGTGGCCTGAATACCTCAGGGACAGAAAAGATGAAGAGCTTAAAGAGTGGAAAGAAAAATTACAGGAAAATATATTGAAAGAACATTTTCTTCAATATATTTTCTTTAAACAGTGGCACTCTCTTAAAGATTATTGCGACCATAAAGGTGTGCACATAATTGGCGATTTGCCTATCTACGTTAATTATGACAGTGCTGATGTATGGGCAAACCCGGAAATCTTCAAGTTAACTGACGAGAAAAAACCTGTTTTTGTTGCCGGTGTTCCACCGGATTATTTCAGCTCTACAGGTCAGTTGTGGGGACATCCTGTTTATGACTGGGCTGTTCTTAAAGAAACAGGGTACTTATGGTGGATAAAACGTATAGAACATAACCTCAGGTTCTTTCATATGTTTCGACTTGATCACTTTAGAGGATTTGTCGGATACTGGGAAATTCATGCAGGTGAAGAGTTTGCAACTAACGGACATTGGGCAGAAGCACCTGCCAGAGATTTTTTTAATACTATTGTAAATCATTTTGACCATCTTCCTATAATTGCTGAAGACCTTGGAGTGATTACTCCGGACGTAAGAGAGGTTATGGAACTATATGGGTTTCCCGGGATGAAAGTATTACTTTTTGCCTTTGGAGAAGATCTGCCATCAAACCCTTATACACCACACAATTATACGAGAAACGGTGTTGCTTACACCGGAACACATGATAATAATACTGCCAGGGGTTGGTTCAATAATGAAACCAGCGCTGAAGACAGAAAAAGAATTTTTGATTATATTGGACACGAGGTTTCAGAAGATCAAATACACTGGGAACTTATAAAACTTGTTATGAGTTCTGTCGCAGATATGGTTATAATACCGATGCAAGATCTTCTTGGTCTGGAAGAGGACTCAAGGACGAACCTTCCTGCTAGTTCTAATGGTAATTGGGAATGGAGACTTGCACCAGAAAGATTATCTCCTGCAATAACAAAAAAACTGTCTGAAATGACAAAAATTTATGGAAGAGGATAATTTTACATACAGATATAAACAGACAAACATTGCACCGCACAGAGGCTGTCAGGAACAGTTTTTTACCGTTAGCACTGAATTAAAAGATTAGAAGTTAACAGCATGGTTGCTGCATACAGGCGGGCGCACAATGAAGGGATAATTACATGTCAATAACAGAAAAACAGACGAATGGATCTAAGATTGCCTATTTCTCTATGGAAATTGGGCTTAGGGATGATATACCAACATTCAGTGGTGGATTGGGTATACTTGCCGGAGACACTATTAAATCAGGTGCTGATTTAAATCTTCCTCTTGTTGCAGTAACATTAATCTACCATAAAGGATACTTTAAACAGGATATGGATGATCAGGGCCGACAGATAGAGTTACCCGTAATATGGAAACCTTCAGATACCATGACTACTGTACCTAAAAAGGTAAATGTCATAATTGAAGGCAGGACCGTACATATCCAGGCGTGGGTTTATTTTGTTAAAAGCCCCAAAGGTGGTGAAGTTCCTGTAATATTTCTTGATACTAATTTACCAGAAAACAGCGAAGAAGACAGAATGTTAACAGACCATCTCTATGGAGGCGAAGACAGTTACAGGATAAAGCAGGAGGTGGTCCTCGGGATTGGTGGAGTTAAGATGTTAAAGATGCTTGGGTTTCAAATAAAGAAGTATCATATGAATGAAGGGCATGCGGCATTCTTAACACTTGAGCTTTTACATCAATTGAAAAACGATTTAAAGGATGTGTGGGATGAGTCATTTATGTGGGACTTTGAAGCCGTTAAAGAGTTGTGTGTGTTTACAACACACACGCCGGTTGAAGCAGGACATGATAAGTTTTCTTATGAACTGTACAGGAACGTAATTGGCGACTATTTTCCGGAGAAGGTTATACGTGACCTTGCCGGGGAAGATCATCTTAATATGACACTTCTTGCTTTAAATCTGAGTAATGATGTAAATGGAGTTGCCAAAAAGCACGGAGAGGTATCACAGAATATGTTTCCGGGTTATAAAATTAATTCAATTACAAATGGCGTACACTCTTATACATGGACATGTGACAGCTTTAAAAAACTGTTTGATAAATATATACCTGGCTGGGCAAACGAACCGGAGTTATTTGTAAGAACTGATATGGTCCCCCACAAGGAACTCTGGAATGCACATTCAGAGGCAAAGAAAATTCTCATTGATTATGTAAATTCTGTCCATGACTTGAGTATGGACTATGAGACACTGACAATAGGGTTTGCAAGAAGATTTGCCACATATAAGAGAGCCTCCCTTTTATTTAATGACATTGAAAGGCTTGAGAGAATTGCATCCGGTAAAATCCAGGTGATTTTTTCAGGAAAAGCACATCCAAAAGATGAAGGAGGCAAAAAGCTTATAGAAGATATATTTTCATATTCAGACAAACTAAAAGGAAAGATAAAAATTGTCTTTGTAAATAACTATAACATGGAAACCGCCCTGAAGATAGTTTCAGGCGTGGATGTCTGGCTGAACAACCCTATCAGACCTCTTGAGGCATCTGGAACAAGCGGTATGAAGGCGGCACATAATGGGGTCCTGAACTTCAGTGTTCTTGACGGATGGTGGATTGAAGGACATATAGAAGGAGATACCGGTTGGTCTATCGGTCCTGAATCAACAGAGATTGTGCCTGATGATAATGCAAATGAGATAGACACAAACGATCTATATAACAAACTCGAAAAAGTTATTATCCCAACCTTTTACCAGGACAGAGACAAATGGATCAGTATGATGAAAAGTGCGATTGGTAAAAATGCCTACTTTTTCAACACTCATAGAATGATGCTGAGATATGTTACTGAAGCGTATATAAAATGATTATCCCTTGATTTCTCGTTCCCAAGCTCCAGCTTGGGAACGTCAATGTGACAAAGCTTTGCTTTGAGAAAAACATGAGAACCCGTTATCAAATATTAGACAGTAATAGCAATAGTGTGTATTTTATCACATCTACCATTGTCGAATGGATACCGGTTTTTACAAAGCAAGAATATTTTGAAATAATTATTAATTCACTGAGTTATTGCAGAGAGAATAAAGGATTAAAATTATATGCATATGTAATACTTGATAATCATGTTCATCTTATCTGTTCCGCTGACAACTTAACTCAAATAATAAAAGACTTTAAAAGCCATACCGCTCGCGAAATAATAAAGGCTGCAGAAGTTGACAGAAAAAAGTGGCTTTTGAATCAACTTGAATTTTACAAAAAGAAATACAAGAAAGACAGTAAGCACCAAGTATGGCAAGAAGGGTATCATCCCCAGATTATAACAGAAGAAGATATTTTTAAACAGAAAGTTGAGTACATCCATAATAATCCGGTGAAAAAAGGATTAGTCGAAGATGTAGAACATTGGATCTATTCAAGTGCAAAAAATTATCTTTGTGGTGAAGGGCGTATAGAAATTGATTTAATTGAGACTTAAGCAAAGTAAAACTTTTAATCAAATATACGTTCCCAAGCAGAGCTTAGGAACGAGAATCTCTCTCTTTTCTGGGGGGGAATGAGAGATTATACGAATCCCAAATACAAAATGAGAATAGCAGAAGTATCTTCGGAAATAATCCCCTACGCTAAAACCGGCGGCCTTGCAGACGTTACGGGAACACTGCCCTTATACCTTGAGAAGGCCGGACATGAAGTATCAATGTTCATGCCGCTTTATAAGTCGGTAAAAGAATCCAGTATAGATACCAGGCTTTCAGATATTACTTTTGATATTCCAATTGGCGATAGAGAATACACCGTAAATCTTTGGAAAAGCACTCACCATGGCTCGAAAAACATTGCAATCTATTTCATACAACGTGATGAATATTACGACAGAGATGCGCTTTACGGAACAGAATCCGGTGATTACCAGGACAACTCAGAGCGTTTCATTTTCTTCTCCAGAGCGGTAATAGAGGCGATTAAAAGACTGGGATTATCAATAGACATTATTCATTGTCATGACTGGCAGACGGCATTAATACCTATTTACCTGAAGACATTGTTTACGCACGACAAAAAGCTCTCCTCTATAAAAACAGTGCTGACCATTCACAACCTTGCATATCAGGGGATGTTCCGGCAGGAAGAGATGAAACTTACCGGTTTAGACATGTCGCTGTTTAACTGGAAAAATCTTGAACACTGGGGAAACGTAAACTTCCTAAAGGGTGGAATCGTTTTTGCCGATTTTGTGACAACCGTTTCTAAAAAATATGCAGAGGAAATAAGAACCGTTGAGTTTGGATGTGGCCTGGAAGATGTCATCAAAGAATACGAAAGCAAACTTTACGGAATAATCAATGGCGTTGATTACTCTGAGTGGTCACCGGAAATTGACAATCTTATACCTTCCAAATACAGTGTTGATGACTCAAGTGGAAAGGCATTATGTAAAAAGCACTTACAGAAAATACTAAATCTTCCACAAACTGAAGCACCACTTCTCGGTATGATCAGCCGCCTTGCGGAACAAAAGGGTGTCGACCTTTTGATCGTCATTATGGATGAACTGATGGAAAGAGATCTTCAACTCGTAATACTGGGTATAGGTGATGAAAAATACCATCAAATGCTTAAGGACGCTGTGCCCAAATACAACAGCAAGCTTTCAGTAAACATCATGTTTGATAACAAACTGGCCCATGAAATAGAAGCAGGCTCTGATATTTTCCTGATGCCTTCAAAATATGAACCTTGCGGCTTAAATCAGCTGTACAGTTTGAGATATGGGACCATTCCTGTAGTACGTGAAACCGGAGGTCTGGCAGATACAATAATTGATGCAAATGATGAAAATCTCAAAAATGGAGTTGCCACGGGATACACTATGAAAGGTTTTTTCGCTACGGAATTTCTCTTTGCTATCGACAGGGCTCTGGAAATGTATAAATCAAAGACACAATGGAACGCGCTAATAAAAAATGCCATGATACAGGATTGGTCATGGGAAAAAAGTGCGAATAAATATGTAGCATTATTTAAATCTGTACTGGGAGAAAAATAAATTGGAAACAAATTATATCGCACCTGAATACTATTAACGTTCGGCAAGTGAATTGATTTCCATTTCTCATTTCTCTTCTGCCGGATGCTTGATCTTTTGCCAGTATTCCTCAAATTCAAAATGCGGGCTGTGTTCATCATTGTGACAGATTTCACAGTTCTCGATACCTACCTTACCGTAATCTTTTGATAATGTCTCTTTGTGATCACTTCCGGGTCCATGGCAACTTTCACAGCCGACTCCCTTCAGTGCCGGTGTTGATTCTATAGTTTCAAAACCGGTGAAGTAATTTAAACCAATAACGTGACACTCTACACATTCAGGGTCGTACTCATGCTCAGCCTTCACTAACGTCTCATAAGCTGAAGCGTGACCTGTCTCTTCCCAGTGTTTAAAGATTTTGTTGTGACAGGCAGCACAATCATCATTACCGATATAGGTCAGGTTCGAAGGTGGATCACTCTTAAAAACCTGTGCCAGTAACTCCTCATCCTTGAGTCTCTCCTGATAGATTTCTAATAGCATTGTGATTTCAGATGAATCTTCAAATTTTCCATCTAAAGGCGTTGTCTCGATAGCAGGTGAAGAACTATTAACATGCTCATCTTCACCTGATTCTTTCCGGCGTGTCGATAGCGTAATCTTTCCAACATATTTACCCTTTTCTCCTACGGGAATTACGTATGTATTATCCACTTTTTTAAGATAGAGATCTGGCCTGTCAACCAGGTGTCCTGAGATTATTAAGTCAAGTTCAGGATAGACTTCTGCGATCTTTATCGACTCCTCCATTTCCGCATGAGAAAGCAATATCAAGATGTCTGTTTTATCGTACAGATCACTTAACAAAGGTTTAAGTGCTAAAACGGGATCCACAACCGTTACGTCCAGATAAGCGCTTTCAATAAGCTCTGGAGAAACTATGCCTAATATACCAACCTTTAAAATAGATTCTTCCGTTTTTATCTCTTTTATAATGTAAGGTTTTATATTGAAAGCCGATGTATCAAGATCAACAATATTGCTTGATACAAAATCTACATTACTTATTTGGGAAAGATAGCCTAGTAAATCAATTCCCATATTAAGGTCCTTTTCGCCTATGTTATGCGCGACATAACCCATCCTGCCTAATGCGTCAAGTGCTGTCTCCATCTTGATTTCGTCTTGTCTGCCGACTTTACCGGGAAGATCACCTAAGCTTAAGAGGATCCAGTTTTCATCTTTTCCCCTTAGATGGTTGATTAATGTATGTCGTTTTGGGAAGCCACCAAGCTGTACTTCCGAACATCCACAAGGTTCCAGATAACCATTTTCTTCGCCGGTAAAGACAACGTGTATGGTTGGTGATGGTGATGCTTTATTCAGACTGTCTCCGGGTTCTTTTCCACTTTGGCTATTGCAGCCCTGATTAGACAGAATCAGTAACAGGGAAACAAAAACAAAAGCTTTAACAACGGAAATTTTACTGTTAATCCTGGTCATCTTAATATTTGCAGACTAGGAACTCAGCCCTACTCTATTTCTCCTATTATGCGTATTAATGTAACTGGCTGAATTTCACTGTTCGTATGGAGTTCTAATACTCCACCAATGTTTCCGATAGCCGCCTCAGAATCCAATTTTACTTCGATTAAATAATGAGGTTTTTCACTTTCTTTTTTTTCAATAATTCTGGTACTTATATAATCCGGAAAAGTTTTAATTTTTAAAATTTCTATATTACTTTTATTCGCCTTAACATAGATCTTCTGAGACAACTCTTTTCCTTTAACGACAGAGCCGAAATAGATTTTTTTTGGATAAGTGCTGATGTCCCCTGCTATCTCTCCAAAAAATGGTATATTAACCTTGCTTTCTATCTGGCTGTTAGTTTCCAGGTATATACCGCCACTGAGTCGCCCAATCACAGAATTACGATTTAACGTAATTTCTATAATATATTCTCCATTTTTTACCGCCACTATCTTAGCATCAATAAACGGTTTAGAAGGGGTAATCTTTTTTATCTTAAAATCAGGTTCTGTTTGTGATTTAATTGAGACTGTTTTACTTATTTTTTCTCCGGTGGAGACTGAGCCAAAATCGATGTGCTCTGGCTTGATAATCAGGTCTTTAATAATCTCACCGAAAATCGTTAATCGGTATTTCGGAGTATCCGGATCATTACTTGATACCGTTATACTTTTTTTAATATTTCCGCTAGCAGAACCGGAAGAAAATGTAGCTTTGATCTCTCCGGTTTCACCCGGTAGAATAGTATCGGCAGTTAGTATTGCGGCAGTGCACCCGCAAGATGTTCTTACCTTTTTGATTTTCAGAGTATCTTTTCCCCGGTTTTCAAATGTATAAATATGTTCAACCTTTTGATCTTTATAGATTTGGCCAAAATCAAAGTCCGGGTTATTAAAAAAAATTGTTGGGTGTTGTATAGAAGTGTTAATATCAGCATTTTTATTATTATCAGAAATAGCTGCTGCTTCCAGTGATTTAACACTAAAAAAACAGTGCCAGACAACGAGCAAAACGATTAAGGGTGTTATAAGGAATGGCTTTTTCATTACAGTACCATTATATAAAATGATATGAATTAAAACAACTTTGTTTAAGTTTTAAGCATTTGATCTGCATACGAACTCTAGATAATATTATTATGAAAAATTGAATAAAATATTTATAATGTAACGATTAAAATGAGAAAACATTTCGTTATTAAGGCCAGTATTATTGTAATTGCAATCATGGCAATTACTTACTTTAAGATAGCTGTTATTGGCGCACAGGAACTAAACACATCGTGGCCGTCCTTCCGCCATGATTCTCTGAATACCGGACGAAGCACACTGCAAGGGCCTGAGAATAACAACCTTAAATGGAGTTTCAAAACGAGTGGCAGTGTAGATTCATCTCCGGTGCTTGACCATAACGGAACAATCTATATAGGCTCTCAGGACAAGAACTTTTATGCTCTAAAGCCGGATGGCACACGTAAGTGGTCATATGATGTAGGAAGCAAGATATTTTCAACTCCTGCAATAGATATAAATAATGTTCTGTATGTATGCGCCTGGAATGGAAAATTATTTGCTCTTGACCTGGAAGGTAAACCCAGGTGGAGCGCACAAATAAAGGGCAGGATTGCTTCATCCCCTGCAATTTCTGCTAAAGGAGATATTTTCGTTTGCTCAGACAATTACTATTTATATAAGGTAAATACTGCAGGAAGAATATTATGGGCTTTTGCGACACACAAGTATGTGGATTCTTCCCCCGCAATAGATAATGAGGGTACGATATATTTTGGATCAAATGACAGTTATGTATACGCCCTTGCTCTTGATGGCAAGCTTAAGTGGCGATTCAAAACAAAGGGGCAGATAACTTCATCACCGGCAATTGGACCGGATGGTACAATTTATCAGGGGTGTAATGACGGCAGGTTATACGCTTTGAATCCTGATGGCACTCAAAAGTGGTATTTCCAAACAAAAAAATG
The DNA here is from genome assembly GCA_018670825.1 of Candidatus Scalindua sp. Lineage (GTDB taxonomy): Bacteria > Planctomycetota > Brocadiia > Brocadiales > Scalinduaceae > Scalindua. The sequence continues at coordinate 66,004 of JABHIW010000140.1, forward strand.
GATTGACTCCTCACCAGCCGTTAGTAAGGAGGGAAATGTATACTTTGGTTCAAACGATGGAAGGCTGTATGCACTGAGCTCCGGTGGCATTTTACTATGGACTTTCACAACTAATGGAGTTATAACATCTTCTCCTGCTATTGATTCTGACGGAAGCATTTATTTCGGATCCTGGGACAAAAAACTCTACTCATTAAGTTCTGATGGAACATTCTTGTGGAGTTTTACTACCGGCGGTATAGTAAAGTCCTCACCGACTATAGGGCCGGACAGGACTTTGTATTTTGGTTCAAGCGATGGCAAACTTTACGCTATTGGTGAGAGAGAAGAATAAGTATTTGATCAGAAAATGGATTCCCGAACAGATCTGAAATTTAGAGATTTGAGACGGGAATTCATTTTCCTTTTAAAGAATTAAATTATGTACAAAAAAACATTCTTGAAAGCATTTACCATTATAGGTATTACGCTTATTTTAGTTGTCGGTTTTGGGGTTCATTATTCTCATGCAGAATCGGCTGATCCTCCGTGGCAGATGTTTCGGCATGATTTGAGACATACTGGCGTAAGCCCTTTTAAGGGAGCACAAACCAACAATCTGAAATGGAAATTTGCAGTAGAGAAGAGAATTACGTCATCACCGGCAATTGGAGCAGATAAAACAGTATATTTTGGTTCGGTAGATGGAAAACTGTATGCAGTAAGCCATGAGGGCAAACTCGTCTGGGCTTATCAGACAGGAGGAGAAGTAACTTCATCTCCGGCAATTGGGCTTGATGGCACAATATATGTTGGATCAAGAGATAAAAAACTTTACGCAATAAAGCCAGATGGCACTCTCAAGTGGACTTTTCAAACAGAGGGTGAAATCTACTCATCACCCACTATAGGAAAAAACAATTATATCTATTTCGGATCTGCAGATGGTATTCTTTACGCAACTGATGCAGAGGGAAAACAGAAATGGAGTTTCAAGAACAAGATATATAGCTCTATCAGCTCTTCACCAGCTATCGGTCCTGATGGGAGTATTTATTTTCTCATAAGCAAAGGTATTGTTTTTGCCTTGGATGCCAATGGCAAGTTTAAATGGAGCGTAAGAATCGGCAGTAATATTTACCAGTCGTTTTCTTCACCTGCTGTGGGAGAAGACGGGGTCGTCTATGCTGGATCAGAAAATGGAATTTTTTATGCGATTAATCCTGATGGTACGATAAAATGGAGGGTTAATACCGGAAAGAGCGTTCAATCCTCACCGGCATTAGGCAGTGACGGAACATTGTATTTCGGCTCTTACAATAAGGAGATATATGCAATCAATTCTAACTGCACCCTTAAATGGAAATTCAAGACTAACGGCTGGATTGAGTCATCACCTGCAGTAGATGCAGAGGGGACTACCTATATCGGTTCAACAGATGGCATCCTTTATGCCATAGACACAAATGGAGAGTTGAAATGGAGTTATCAAGCGAGTGGCTGGATTGAATCGTCACCGTTAATAGGTCCGGACGGGACTATTTATTTCGGTTCAAATGATAATCATTTGTATGCCATCGGTAACTAAAATTTACTAAAAATAATCAAGGCAGGTATAATTATGATAATTGTAATGAAGCCAACTGCAGATCAGAGCGAAATAGATCATGTAGTTGAAAAGGTCGAGGAAGTTGGATGTAAAACAACTCTATTGGAAGGTACCAATAGGAAAGTAATTGCCGTAATCGGTGACAAACGGGACATTCCTCCTGAATACTGGGATACGATACCCGGTGTAGAAAAAGCAGTTCCAATCTTAACCCCATACAAATTGGCCAGTCGTGAAGTTAAAAAAGCCGATACAGAAATTAAGATTAATGATCAGGTTTTAGGAGGCAAAAAAATTGGTGTTATTGCCGGGCCTTGTGCAGTAGAGAGCCAGGACCAGATTAATTTTATAGCAGAAGGAGTGAAGAAAGCGGGCGCCATTGCATTAAGAGGAGGCGCTTTCAAGCCAAGAACCAGCCCATATTCTTTCCAGGGGCTCAAAGAAGAGGGGCTTGAGTATCTGGCCAAGGCAAGAGAGGCAACAGGACTGGCTATAGTTACAGAAATACTCAGCCCGGAACATATAGACCTGGTAAGCAGCTATGTTGATGTATTACAGATTGGAACGAGAAATATGGCCAACTTCCTGTTACTGGAAGCAGTAGGTAAATGTAAGAAGCCGGTAATTTTAAAACGTGGAATGTCGGCAACTTTAGATGAGTTTTTGCTTGCAGGCGAATATATACTTTCACACGGTAACCCGAACGTTATCTTGTGTGAAAGAGGGATACGGACATTCGAAACACATACGAGGTTTACCTTGTCATTAAGTATTGTTCCGCAACTGAAGCGATTGACACATCTCCCGATTATAGTCGACCCCAGTCACGGTACGGGAGTGCGTGAGTTAGTGGCTCCCATGTCCAAGGGGGCAATTGCTGTTGGCGCTGATGGATTGATATTGGAAGTCCACAAAGACCCTGAAAAGTCTTTTGTTGACGGCCCACAGGCACTGACAATCGAGAGCTTTGGACACCTGATGAAGGAATCATCTGCGGTTGCAGAGGCCGTAGGAAGAGAGATTTGAATATAGTGTATTCACGAGTGACGAAGGACGAGAAATGAGAGAAGAGAAAATCTTCCATTATCTTAGCCACAAAGAGGCGATCGTCTTTCATCCTTTCGTTAATTTCAACTAGTAACAACAAAATCTATACAAAGTCTGTGGGTATTTATGTTCAACACTATACTAATTACGGAAGAATAATTTGAGGAGAAGAGACAAGGAGATCGGAAACTATAAAGAGGTAGAAGAATTACTATCAAATGCATTAGTAGGAAGACTGGGAACATGCTTCGATAATATTCCGTATATAACACCCGTCAATTATGTCTACGATAATGATAAAATATATTTTCATAGCGCACATGAAGGTCGGAAGATTGAAAATATAAGGCACAATCAACAAGTCTGCTTTGAGATAGACAAGATGATATCAGTTATTCCCGGCAGGCGCATGCCATGCGGATCTACAACTGAGTATAAAAGTGTAATACTGTTTGGTGATATAAGGGTAGTTGATGACATCGATGAAAAAACATTTGTCTTAAACAAACTTATCGAAAAATATGCACCTGAGGCACCGAGACTTCCCCAATATTCAGAAGCAACAGAAAGAACAAATGTACTCGTAATTGATGTCAAAGAGATTACCGCAAAACAGAGCCCGATTGGTAAGAAAGTTGTGATTAAACCAACCGGGATTTAAAATAGTTCTATTGATTTTGAGAAAGTTAGATTTAATGGTAAAAATTAAAACCATATTAACAAAACACGTGATTAACGTGAGTGAATAGGAGAGAATTAAAATGGTAAAAAGAAATGAAAATATTGCAAAATTACAGGCAGGATATCTGTTTCCTGAAATCGGAAGACGTAAAAAAGCACTTTTAGAAAAAGAGCCGGATGCGAAATTAATAAGTCTTGGAATTGGAAACACTACCGAACCTCTAGGTGCACATATTGTTGAAGGACTTCATAAAGAAGTAACTAAACTTGGTACATCTGAAGGATACACAGGATATGATGATGATGCACAAGCTCAAGCATTTTTAGACAAACTAAAAACAAGAATTTCAAAAAATTGGTATAACGGTATTATAGATACTGATGAAATCATTGTTTCAGATGGATCAAAACCTGATTGCGGAAGACTGTTTTTTCTATTCGGCAATGATGTGTCAATTGCAGTTCAGGATCCTGCTTATCCGGTATATGTAGATGGATCAGTAATGATTGGAGCAACCGGTAATTATAATTCTGACTCAGAAGAATTTGATGGTATAGAATATATGAGATGTACCGCTGAAAATGATTTCTTCCCTGATTTATCAAAAGCAAAAAGAACAGATTTGATTTATATATGCTCACCTAACAATCCGACAGGTGCTGTTGCAACGAAGGAAGAACTTAAAGAGCTGGTTGATTTTGCAAGAAAGAATAAATCAATAATCATTTTTGATGCGGCATATTCAGAATTTATTAAAGAAAAAGACCTGCCAAGATCAATCTTCGAAATTGAAGGTGCCAGGGAGTGTGCTATTGAAGTCAGTTCTCTGTCAAAGCCTGCCGGATTTACCGGTGTCAGACTTGGCTGGACTATTGTCCCAAAAGAGCTGAAATTTGATGATGGAGAGAGCGTAGGTAAAGACTGGCAAAGGGTAATAGGTACACTGTTTAATGGTTCGTCAAACGTTGCTCAATGGGGAGCGATTGCAGCTATGTCAGAAACTGGACTATCTGAAATAAAGAAAACAGTGAACTATTATATGGAGAACGCTAAAATTATCAAAGACGGATTAGAGGGGTTGGGTATAAAAACTTATGGAGGAGTTAACTCTCCTTACATCTGGGCAGCATTTCCCGGCAAGAAGTCATGGGATGTTTTTGAAGATATCCTGACCAAAGCACATGTTGTAACAACACCTGGTGCAGGGTTTGGTAAAGCTGGTGAAGGATTTGTTAGATTCTCAGCATTTGGGAATACCAGTGACATCAAAGAAGCCGTTAAAAGATTACAAGAAAATTTAAAATAATTTAGTATCTGAAGCTAATTTAATGTTGATAACCCTTCGACTTTGCTCAGGGAGACGTCATCCTGAACGGAGTCGAAGGATAGTTTTCTGTAGCAAGAGAACTAACTTGTTAATCAACTACACTTATCCTCTTAAAGTGATTAGTAAAATTCGTGTCAAAAAAAATTAAAATGAAAAAACGACTATTCAGTGGTATTCAACCTAGCGGAGAAGTTCATATAGGAAACTATCTGGGTGCAATCAAGAATTGGATAAGCCTGCTTGACGACTATGATTGTATCTTCTCAATTGTAGACTATCATGCAATCACGATAGAGTATGACCCAGGCATAATGCAGGAGAGGATCATCAACGCCGCCGCGACAAACATTGCTGCTGGCCTGGATCCTGACAAATGTATTATATTTGTACAATCTCAAGTCCCGGAACATACAGAGTTGACGTGGATACTAAACTCACTAACACCTATGGGAATTCTTGAAAGAATGACCCAATTCAAGGACAAGGCACAACAGAACGAAAAGAATATCAATGTGGGACTGTTTGACTATCCCGTTCTTCAGACGGCTGACATCTTATTGTATAAGGGTCAAGCGGTACCCGTTGGTGAAGACCAGGTACAACACATTGAACTTTCGCGTGAAATAGCAAGGAAGTTTAATACGAGATATGGCGAACTCTTCCCTGAACCCCAACATCTTCTATCAAACGCACCCAGGATCATGGGATTAGACGGTAAGAATAAAATGAGTAAAAGCATGAATAACTACATATCTCTAATCGAAGAACCTGAAGCTATCTGGAAAAGGCTGTCAAGGGCTGTGACTGATGAAAACAGGAAAAGGAGAGACGATCCGGGAAACCCTGATATCTGTAATGTCTATACCCTGCACAAATATTTTTCCACTGATACAGAGCTGGAGAGAATTAACAAAGAATGTAGGTCTGCAGAGATAGGCTGTGTCGATTGTAAAAGAATACTATCAGACAACATGATTAAAGATCTTGCACCAATCAGAGAGAAGAGTCTCGAATTAATTAACAACCCTGACCAGGTAAAAGAGGCCCTTAATGCAGGCGCAGAAAAATGTAAAAAGATAGCTGAAGAAACAATGAGTGAAGTAAGATCACTCATGGGATTGAGATAGGTTGTTTGGGAGTGCCGTGACCGCTTGTCTACGCCACGTCTAAGGCAGTACTCGCTGTGGTGAGCCAGTCAGTTAGCCTGGTGTCACTGCTATAATACACATCATCGCACCCGTTCGGACGGGAATGGTACACTCCACATTTCTGAACAAAATGAATTGATAGTTATCCTGCTTTCTACCTCATCTCCATTTAACCATAATATAGGTATCTATATTCTCATAACTTATTTACATGGTAAATATGGTTTGCCAGTTGTTTTGCGGTCATATCACGTATTGATATTGAACGCCACTCTTTAAGATCATCAATGCGCACAATGGTATTCTTCTTATAAGCTAACCCGAGAAAATTACCTCCCAGATCAACAATCTGATCGCCTTTTACAATATACTCTGCATAATTGCCAGTACCGCGAAACCCTTCATGATCAAAATAGAATTCATCCTCAGTTATCATCAACAGTCGATCTCTTTTGAATATAAAATAATCACTGCTGACACCACGAATCCTGTCCATAACACCTAATAACTTATGATTACGTAGTGAAAACAATACCGGCATGTATGAAGAAAAAACAGCTGTTTTGGCAAGAGGCAGACAATGTTCAATCTCATCGCTGATTACCAACCCAACAACCTTAACCTCACCTGGTTTAACAAAAAACTTTGTAACGGGTTTGTCATTGACGGTTATATTATAGGTAACATAATTGTCATGCTTCTTCGAAGGGTCTAATCCAATCTGGTCTAATAGGGCAAAGAGGACATATTCATCCTCCATCCTGACGGGAAGCCCCTGCATTGTTATCACTTTATTGAGAATGCGCTGTAAGTGGTCCTTATAGTCAATTGTTATGGTAAATTGTACCAGTTTATCAATTATATTTTCATTATAGGCGCTGTCAGCAGGTCGTATAATGCTCTGGATTTTTGATTTTACTTTTGCTGTTTCTCCTTGAGCAATACGAGCAACCGTTAAAGCATTTGCTTCGGCTTTTCTGGCCAAACCAGCATTTTTTAATGCAATCTCTTTCTGGTTGTTGGCAGATTGTGCTAAATTGAGAGCGATCGTCTCATTTTCACTGGCTTTTGCCGCGTTTAATCTCTCCTCCTCAGCAACTTTACGAGCAATCTCTTCACTTCTTCTCGCCTCTTCTTCTTTTAATCCGGCTTCCTTTGCTAACTTAAGTGCATGCTCTTCTCTCTTTTTAGCATCCTCTTCTCTCTTTTTAGCATCCTCTTCTCTCTTTTTAGCAAACTCTGCTTTCTTCCTGGAATCCTCTGCTTTCTTCCTGGCATCTTCTACCTTTAACCGTAACTTCTCAGCAGTTTCCAGGGCTCTCCGCTCATCCTCCCTTTTTCTTTCAACCTCTTTTTTGACTGCTTTTACAATTTGCAATGTATGCAACTCTTTCTCCCTGGATTTTTCCAGTGCGATTCGTGTCTCTTCTAATGTTTCCAACGCACTCTGTTCTCTCTCTCTCGTCTTTTCCGATTCCGTTTGTGACTCCTTAACAATTTTCAGCGTTTTCTGTTCACCCTCCTGAGCCTTTTGTAACAACCGGTTAAACTCCTCCTTTTCATCGATAGCCGTTGACAATTCAGTTTCAATCTTTGCAACCTTCTCCTTCTCAATCGTTACCAATTGCATTATCTTTTCGGTCTCAGCTATAGCGGACAACGTTGATTGCAAGGCCTTTTCCTTTTCTTTATCCAAAGCGGAAATTTCATTTTTGAATTCAAGGACCTGTGCATGAGATTTTTCTGAATCTTGTTCTGCCTGAACCTTCGACTCTTTTAACTTATTATAATCATCAACGGTTAAAAAGCTGTTATGGAACGGGTTTACCTGGCTAAGCGTAGTCAGGTAAAGAATCAAAAAAATGTCACACATGCCAACAAGAAACATTCTCATAATTATTTATACCTCTTCAACAAGATCCGGAGTTGACGTCTCCGGCAGGGGAACAATAATGGTAAATTTCGCAAATAAATGCAATAAAATACCGGTTATAGTTGTAATATATGCCAATGGAGCGGATAGCGTTCCGGTCATAAACTGTGTTAAACAGACTCCCAATAGAGATCCTAACAAGCCAAGGTACATAGGCATCTCACATAAGAATATAATCTCTCTCTTGTCTTTCTGACTTAATCGTTTTTTCTTTGTCTTATGTGATGCATAAAGAATGGGGAATGTTTGTAATGCCCCGAATGTTGCAAGAAGTATCAAAATCCATTTGGAAATCACTAATGGTGAATTGTTTGTACTTTGCGGATTTGTATCGATGAGATATTTGGTTGCATTGTCTACCTGAGGCTTGAAATCGGAAATTGATCCGGGCGAGACGGCAAGATACCCGATAAAACCAAGTAACAAAATAAAAAGTATTAAGAGAGGTATAAAAATATGGAGAACCCCCGGATTTTTGCCACAGGGCATTGTTGGTTTTTCAATATCTTCTCTTTGATTAGTCACAATTTATTCTCTCTTTCTCTTTGGAGTTCAGTAAAATTATTCCTTACCGGATCATTATTGTTGCCATCATATCAATTGTAAATTCTACTCTCTTCTCTGACTATTTCAAACTTAAAAGGGGTTGTATAAACTGAATAAAAATGTCAACATCCATGACTATATTTATAAAAAAACAGTCACATCCCAACAGGACCCATCATACTGGCCGGACAATATATTCATCTATCAGTAATCACATTTTAATTTGAGATTTTGTTCCGTGAAACGGTCGAATGTGATAAAATATTCTTCATCATTACCTCCTTCTGATTTATTGTAACTTTTCCAGCATTCCCAAATGCACTATACAGATAGAAATAATCTTTTAAAATACTCCAGCATAGTAATTTAGCTCAGGAATTATACTAAAGGTATTAAATAGAAGAATAAAATGACAAAAAACAATGGTAAATTCCTATCTACATCAATAATCCTCTTAACATTTTCACATCTCTTTAATGATTTTTATGCCGGCTTTTTAATGCCTCTTCTCTCCTACTTCCAGTCGCATCTCCATTTATCAATAACACAGGTATCAATACTACCCGCAGTACTGGCCGTATTTGGTTCGATCTTACAACCCGTATTCGGCTTTCTTGGTGACAGGTTTAATAAAAAACTTTTTATTGTATCCGGTGTTCTCTGTTCTGCACTGTTTATGAGCTGCATAGGTTTTGCACCAAACTTCATTACCCTTATCTTTATGCTCATGATCGGCGCTTCAGGCGTAGCAGCCTTTCATCCTAATGGGGCGGCAACGGTAGCCAGATTAACCCAGAACAGATCCACATTTATGATGTCTATATTTCTTATGGTCGGGTGCATAGGGCTGGCCGGAGCGCCATTTATTATCACGTCGATTGTTTCATCAGGCGGATTCAATAAATTATGGCTGTTGTCTTTACCCGGTGTAATCCTGGCATTAATATTGATTAAAGTGCTAACCGGAGAACACGAAAACAAAAGTAGTGCAAAGCTGTCAGATTTTAAAATACTTTTTGTCAGAAAGTCACGCCCGCTATGGATTATGTTTTTAATAATGTTTACTCGTTCGGTAGTCATTACGAGCTTTATGAGCTTCATGTCAATCCTCTTTGCGGAAAGAGGACTTACCATGCACGATAGCGGGATCGCCATATCCACTTTTCTGATTTGTGGAAGTATTGGCGGTTTGATAGGAGGGTATCTGGCAGACAAAATAAGCAGAAAGATCATAATTGCAGGTTCTTCAATCTTTGCCTGTCCATTGCTTTTGTGGTTTTTACATGCAGACGGGACTTTTTCCATGGTACTACTGGGTTTGAGCGGCACGATTATATTTGCAGCTTCTGCTGTTAATGTACTGATCGTTCAAAAATTGTGCCCTGACATGGCCAGCTCTATTGCAGGTATTTCGATGGGGCTTGTCTGGGGCACTGCAGGCCTTATGCTTCCCGTGATCGGGCATATTGCTGATCATTATAACATGGAAACATCTCTAAGAGTTGCAGCATTCATGCTTCCAATAGCAGGAATGTTGGTTTTGGTACTACCGAATATTGATAGACCGGCTAAACATTTGAGTAAAGAGTAGTAACTTTTATTTAAAAATGTTGGTAACATTATGCAGCCTTATGTTACATTACTTTTTTTAACAAAGTATAGTTATAAATGTCGGGTAAGAAACCCGACCTACGCGTAATAATTTCATGTTTTTGTAGGTTGGGTTTTCCCGCCTGAATAGCGAAGTCGGGCAGGTTACCCGCCGACTTCGAATTTCCTATACATAATATTACAACGCCAACACACATTCAAATAGGAACAAAATGGATATATTTATTAAAAACATAGTAGATATTTTAAAGGCTGAAGTCCCTCTTTCTGAGGAGGAGATAGAGGGTTTCATAGAGATTCCTCCCGACCTGGAAAAGGGTGACTATGCATTTCCCTGTTTTGCCATTGCGAAACAGTTAAGAAATGCCCCTGCGAAAATATCGGCCGAACTTGCTCAAAAACTGCCCACTGGTGACATAATAACTGACATCAAGGCGGTTGGACCATACCTGAACTTTTATGTCTCCAGGACAATGTTTTTCAAGACAATTCTGGATGAAGTCTTTACTAAATCTGATTCTTACGGATGTTCTGATTCCGGAGTGGGTAAGACTGCCGTAATAGATTACTCCTCCCCAAATATAGCAAAACATCTGGCTGTTCATCATCTCCGTTCTGCAGTGATCGGTAATGCTATTCACAATATATACAAAACCCTTGGGTATAAATGTATTGGCATAAACCATCTGGGTGATTGGGGCACACAATTCGGGCAACTAATCGTCGCCTTTAAAAGATGGGGCCCGGATACTAAGGACCAAGGTCCGATAGAGGAGACAGGGCTTGACATCAGTAAACTTAACGAGTTGTATGTTAAGTTCCATAAAGAGGCGAAGGAGAATCCTGCTCTGGAAGATGAAGCCAGGGATTGGTTTAGAAAGCTGGAAAACGGAAATGAAGAGGCAGAAAAGACATGGCAATATTTTAAAGATATCAGTTTGTCTGAGTTTAAAAGAGTATATGAAAAGCTAGGCATCACGTTTGATTCGTATGCGGGTGAAAGTTTTTATAACGATATGCTTGATGATACCGTTAATAGGATCAAAGAGGCGGGTTTGTCTAAAATAAGCGAAGAGGCCCTGATCGTTGACTTGGAAGAGTACAACATGCCCCCCTGTATACTGAGGAAGAAGGATGATGCCAGTCTATATGCGACAAGGGACATCTGTGCTGCCGAATATAGAAAGAGGGAGTATGATTTTGACAAACTGATCTACGTAGTTGGTTCTGAACAGAGATTGCACTTTAATCAATTCTTCAAAGTCCTGGAGCTTATGGGATATAATTGGGTAAAAAATTGCGTACACGTAGATTTTGGCCTGGTTAAGTTTAAGGGTGGCAAAATGTCTACACGGGAAGGTAAAGTTATCTTGCTGGAAGATTTACTGGAAGAGTCGTGTAAGATTGCCATGGAAATTATAGAAGGGAAAAATGCCGATCTGGAAAACAGAGAAGAAGTGGCAAACGACGTTGGCATTGGAGCCATCATCTTTTCAGAACTGAGCACGAAGAGGGTAAAGGATGTACTGTTTGATTGGAATGAAATTCTTAATTTTGATGGTGAGACCGGCCCATACGTACAATACACTCATGCAAGGCTCTGCAGTGTACTGAGGAAATGCGGTGAAACAGCGACAAATGATATAGGGTACGATGTCCTTAAAGAAGATGATGAACTGTTATTAGTCAAGAAACTTGAATTCTTCCCATTGATAATAATACGTGCCGCTAAAAACTGTGAACCGTCGATTGTCAGTAAATATCTGCTTGACCTCTGCAGTACATTCAATAGATTCTACCAGCACCACAGAATTCTTATTGATGACACTGAGTTAAAAAAGGCAAGGGTTCTTTTAGTTGATTCCGTCAGACAGGTGATAAAGAATGGCTTAACCATACTTGGACTCAAAGCGCCCGAGAAGATGTAACACAAATTTAAATGGGTGGCATAGACAAGCCCTGTCCTGAACTAGATTCAGAATCTATTTGTCCGTGTATCTAATCATTACCATTGGCACAATACATTACTCAGATTTTTCAAATAAATATCAGTAGTATCCGGTTAGGTTTTTGCGTGTTCAAATTAATACTCCAAAGCTGTCATTCCCGCATGTTTTTAGCGGGAATCTAGGATGAATAAGTCACTTAGATACCCGATGAAGGAATTCGGGAATGATTTTTTTGATGTAGATGAGCCAGTACTAGAAACATTCGTAGTAGAAACGGGTATCTCCGTCTAATGTCTAAATTTCCCGTAGACGCTCCCAAAGCAAAAGTAATTAAACTACTCGTCTTTAATTAGTTCGAGAACAAGAACACATAGCTATGGCCAGAACAAATACGGATGGCTCCCCCCCCTCTTACCATGCCTAATCATAATCGACTCAAAGGTTCTACCTTGAGAACTATCTGTACTCAATCTGGTATTTCACGGAATGATTTTTTTAAAGCGTACGAAAAAGGATAAAAGTACCCATCAGTTTTTTCTGTATTCCTGCCTTCCTTATAATTAACTTTTTTGAGAAAAGCGGAATTACGTAAATTTATCAGAATAAAGGTATGTAATTCACACACACATTGTTTTACCCGACGAGTTGTTTGGCGGGCCCGACTTGTCGCCTAAGGCGCCTCTGGATGTAGCTTATAGACCAGACTCAGTCGGGATCGGGAATCTATTTTTCATCATTTATAATTTCTGATTGACAGATTATGTATGCTGCTATATTATAGGTGTGTTGGAGACGCGGGGTAGAGCAGCTCGGTAGCTCGTCGGGCTCATAACCCGGAGGTCGCAGGTTCAAATCCTGTCCCCGCTACCAATTTTAAAGGACTTAGGGCTTTGCTCTGAGTCCTTTTTTTATGATCTTCTAACAATCTTCTAACAGAATCCGAAGATCTACCAAGATGCTCTGTACAATTAAGGGCATTTTCAAGTTTCATCGCCTGTTCCGTATTCACCTCCTTGAGTAAGTGTCCATACCTGTCAATTGTCGTCTGAATAGACGCATGACCTAACTGATTTTGGATGTACTTGATATTCTGCCCCTGTTCAAGCCTCAATGCTACGTTAGTATGACGAAGGTCGTGGAACCTCACACGCTTTACACCAGCCCTCTCTAATGCAGGCAGAAACTGCCTTCTGACAATAGAATCAGGACTAAGAGGCTTTCCTTCAGCATTACAAAACACGAAACCGGAATCCTCAATAGAGTGCGAGAACTTATGCCTTCTAAGCTCCTGCGCCAGAGTCGGTGTCATATCGACCCTTCTTACAGAAGACTTAGTCTTTGGGGATACAACCTGCCCATTCCATAGCGAACGCTTTACATGAATCTGATTGTGATTCCAGTCTATGTCTCGGCCTTGTAAACCTAAAAGCTCACCACGCCTCAATCCTGTCAATGTAGCTGTCAGAAAGAATGTCCTGTATTTCAGTGTTACACAGTCAAGGAACTGGTTTATTTCCACTGGTGTTAATATCTGTACCTCTTCCTTTTCAACCCTTGGACGTTCTACACCTTCGGCAGGGTTAAACTTTAGATATCCCCACTTCACTGCATGTTTAAACATCTCTTTGACAGGAACAAGCTCATTGATGACAGTCTTCGGTTTTGCCTTCTTAAGCCTTAAAGCAACGTATTCCTGCAACATTGCAGTATCAACATCCTTAAGAGGGTAATCACCCATATAAGGAACCAGGTGATTGTTAATCATATCCTTGTAACTCCTGAATGTTGACGGCTTGGTCTTCATCTCTGCATAGATATTAAGCCAGCGTTCCGAGAACTCAGCAAAAGTAGCCTTTTTTGTATCCCGGTAAGCGCCACTATTAACATCAGCTACAAGCTCTGCAAACTTTTCCTCTGCATCCTTTTTCCTCTTGCCCACAGCAATCCATTTCTGCTTCATTTTCTTAGTCTGAGGGTCTTTAAACCTGAAGACCGCATAGTAAGACTTCCCTTTCTTCTGAATACTACCAATCATTTTTCTAACCTCCTTTCTCTCAAATTAAATTATAAATATTTCTACTTGGAATTTCTCACTATATCACTCGCCTTGCAATATTTCTATTCTCTTTTTCAAGCAGCCATTCATCAATTTTAGATTTTTTGTAACGTGGATACTTACCGACTTTGTAATAAGGAATAATATTCATGTGTGTTTTTTCGTATACCCATTGCTTTTTAACCTTAAGATAGTCTGCTAACGCTTGTACATCCATTAATTCATCACCTCTAGAGCCGTGAGAATTACTGATCAATGGTTTTAGCCTTTCAACCACCTTCTCAACAATATCATTTATTAATTGTGCATTATCAATTTCAATTTTCATAATTCAGACCTATCAAACGCCTGGAATCACCATTTCAACATTCTTTGTTAAGAAACCATCCCAAAATCAAATTTCTTTTTACCTTTATCTAAGATAACTCTCTTTACTTCCATACGAACTTCATTTCCAAACGGGAAGAACTCGTTGAAATCAACCTTTACAAAATCTCCCATATTTAAAAACTGCTCACCATTCACATTATCCATGGGAATAAAAACTCTAAACGTATCTCTAAGGTCTTTACACATTATCTGAAACCCGACACCTTTATCAGAGACATTTACGTCACTTGCAATCATGCCATCTACTATCATCACTTGTCACCTTTCTAAAAGATTCAAGATGAATCTACTTCCTCATCTTGAAATGGTTTATTGTCAGCTGAACATATCTTTATCAGCCCAATCTTTACTGCTCCAAGAGCATACCCAACCAGCTCACTATCAACACCAGTCTCTTTGAAACATTTATATACAACCTCCTTAATGGTTCCTAGTGTTTCATATTGTTCTTCCTCTTTCAGTGAAAGCTCTACCATGTTCTCTCCGTCAGTATCGTCTATATCTTTCCGTCCAAAACAATTCCCAAACCTTGACACCATCCTTTTCCCTTTCATATCAACTATAATCTCTTTAAGCCTGTCATCTTCAATATCTAGACCAAACTTCATAGAATACTTTGAAATCTCTTTTCCGTATCCCTCTGTTACCGGCCTGATATCTGAAATAGTGCCAAGGCCAACTTTTAAAAGGACATGCTCAAGGTCTTTCTTTAGTGGGTCTAGAAAATAACCATTATCTGTAAGCTGCATATTTTCAACCTTACGATCAACAGCCAGATCAACCAGCATATGCGAGTGAATATGCCAGTCAGTGCCCTCATTGTATGTAACCTCTATGTGTTCAACCCCACCACGTATGTACTTCTTCCACCATGTCTTTTCACGTTTTAAGGCTCTCATTGATTCCTTGTAACATTTGAAAGCAGTTTTCAGACTCGACCTGTTCTGATCATTCGCAGTAACAGTTAAAAGATGAGGGTTTGCCATATCTTTACCAAGTTCTTCAACCTTTCTGGAAAGAATAGATGCACGGTATGAATTACACACAGGACAAACTCTGTCTTTACATCGTAGTTGCGGTTCATACAAAACATTGGATGGGTCTCCTTTCTTAACCTTCACAAAAATAGTATTTCCACATATACCCATCCTTTTAGCTCTGGATTTCTGTCCGATTTCCTTAATAAGGCCTTCAATACGGAAAAGAGCTCTAAGTCTCCAGCTATTTTTAACGGTTACAACTCTAGTTTCTTTCTCATTTTCCACTGCACATTTACACATAATTTTACTCCTGAAAAGGTTATAAAAACGTCCGAAAACAGTCACATTGTAAGTTTCGATATTTCATTAACTTAAAAACCAGAATGTCAAATATTTCTTAGTATCAAGTCTAGGAATATCGTGCCAATAAAAAAAGCTGCATGTCTTGCGGGCGGCGGTGGCCATCCTCAGACATGCAGCTTTTTTTGTTGATATATTGAATTTATTAACTAGAATATTATACTTATTGAAAATTATTGAATTTGTTGCACTTTTTGTTGCACTTTTATCAAATAATGCAACAAAATTGACAATTTTGAGGTATTTTAGAGGATTTTGACAAGAGAAACTATTTACGTAAGTATATATCTTATAAGCAGTTTGCAAACTAAGCGCCAGTAGCTCA
>JABHIW010000143.1 GCA_018670825.1 Candidatus Scalindua sp.
TCAGTTGTCCTCGCACTCGCATTAGTTGCCATCTTCATTCCCAGGTATCCAGCAAGCCCGGACAGGAATCCACTTGTAAGAAAGGCAAACGGCACGAAACCGGATTGTATCTTTAACCCAAATGATAGTATCGCAAGTGCTATAAACACAAATATGAAAAATATAGCAACAACCTTGTATTGCTGTCTTAAATACGCATAAGCACCCTCCCGAACGTGCCCGGCAATTTCTACCATCTTTTTATCACCCTCGGGATAGCTCATCACTTCTTTGTAGAATTTACGACAATAGATCAATGCGAAAACCGCACCAATCGGTGCAAGCCACCAGAGCTTTGGTATTGATTTGTCGTGATAGGATGCTGCTCTCTCGGCTTTTTTAGCCGCTACTGAATCAGCACTGGTTTTTTCAAGCTGAGCCTTATCCGCATGAGCACTCGATGTTACAAATATTGCACCCTGCGACAGAAACATTGTAAAAATTAATAATAAGATTACCTTACTCAGTAACCTATGCCGGAAAAATTCTTTTACCATTTAATTCACCTTTCTGAACTTTCTTATTCAAGTTCTAACATCTTCTCATTAATCTTCTCTAAAAAACTCCCAGCTATTCCGCCGGGATCGTCAGGATGCCTCTCCAGATAGGCATTCCATTCTTTAATTGACTCAGTTGCATACTCGTAGGCTTCTTTCTGTTTACCATCTTTTTCAGCCTGTAGAGATGCGTGCCACAAAATGTGACATACAGTTCTTTCAATTACAATTCTTTTGCGAAGCAATGAATTATAATTTAGAGACTTTCTTACCCAGTAAAGCGACTGCCGGTAATTATCCTTACCTGTTTCCTCTTTCAGATGTTCTCTGTAATAATCGGCATATCGGAAACTTTTTGAATCGAATTTGTGAAAGTATATATAACCAATCTCAAAGAGTAAATCACCATTTGTCGGATTTCTTGTAGCACCTTTTTCCGCAAAATCCAATCCGGCCTTTATCCATCTCCATTTATTCTCCGGAGATTCCCACTCAAAAGCAATATTATAGCTCATATTCCACGCCTGGAATATCCATACAGCCGAAAAATGTGGCTGTAATTTTGCAATCATATTATTTATGGCAAGCAACTCATAAAACTTTTTTTCTTCATGTCTCGCGATACCCCGAATCCATAACATATCAACCAGAACACCCCTGAAACTACCAAGAAGTGCCGTCGGTATAACCTCTAGTGGATCAAGGTCTGCATAGTCGGAATCAGGCCCTCTCCTTAAGTGATCAATTTTGTATTGTAAAAAGAACAGTCCCGAAAGTATAAATATTATTAATGATGGTATTATTACTAATTTTGGCAAAGAGTACTTTTTCATACCAAATACTTAAAAACCCAGAAAAAGCAACTTAGCATTCTCACCTCTTATTTTCAAGCCATCTTTGCCTGAACGTAATTCGCTGATTTCCCAACGTAGCTTAAGTTGCATCTAAAACCGCACCTAACCAGATATGCCAAATCAAGCCTTAGCCTTAGCCTTAGCCTTAGCGTGACACACTGTTAAGTTGTTTTTCTCAAAACCCTAAGCTATTTCTTTCCTCTTAAAAACAAAAAAAGATATGGGCAAGCAAAACAGAGTATATAAAACCGCATAGCCAAAACCCATAAGTATTTTTATGCCTGGAATATTTATACCATCAATAAAATATTTTCCAACACTGAAATATCTGAAATCAGGCAATATATAGCTTAATAATAGTATAGGTTTCTTTATAATATGATTAAGGTATATTAGAAAAATATTTGATTTCTGCATTACCGCAGACACTCCGTGATCGTGCTCCCGCGTTTCAATAATATTGATAACGGTTGATAAGTCACGCATAAAGTCGGTTATATTACCACAAAAGAAAACAAATAAACAGAAGAGAATATTAACGGGAAGAGAAAGAAAAGTCGACCCTAGCACTGCGATTATTACCATTAGAAAAAATTGAGTTGATATTACTATTAATCCTTTCAGATAATTACATCCAAAACTTTTTTCCCCCCAAAAAAGCCTTAAACTATCTGAGCGTATACCTAAGAAATCATCAGGATTTTCCGGTGATACTACTACCGTCAATTCTCCACTTCCATCCAGGGATTTACTATTTAATTTGAAAAAGAGAGGCTTATTCCGAGATATTTCCATTGATTCTGTCAGCACCCTCGCTGAGGAGGGATTAATAATCTTTACTTTTACCGGAATTTTCCCGATAGATTTTTTCTTAGCTTCTATAAGAAAATTTGCCTCAATCTCCAAGTCATCATTTTTATCTTTAGAATATAATCCCTTAAATTTCCAGACTGCGGCCTCTTTTCCTCCTCCTATCCAGGAAACATTCCCAATCTTTCTTGCAGAATCTCCCGCTATCTGTAAATCAACAGGATCAAACTTTTCCCTGGCCAGAAGTCCGCGACCACCCTGACTGCTCTCTTTCAAGGCCGTAACCCTAATCAACACATAGCTTACACTGCCCATTATCAGCAGTAATACTCCGATTATGTATACAAAGCCAAGAATTTTCCCGAATATAATATTGATCCGCTGAACAGGCTTTGCGGTTACCGTAGAAAGGACCTTATTCTCTATGTCAGTCGGAATAGATGATGCGGAAAGCAGAACTGCCGCCAGTGTACCAAAAAAGGTAATGGAACGGAAGCACATAGATTCTACGATTTTTATTTTTTCTCTGCCATCACCAACAACCGGCATAAAAACTGAACCGCAAATCGTAATTAAACCAAGAATAATAAAAATAAATAATATCTTGTTTCTAACTGCTTCCTTAAACGTCTGTTTTGCTATTACTAATATTTGCTGCATAGATTTTTAGTATTTGCACAATATCACGAGGATATATTCCCCAAATACAATTTTCATAACAAATATATTTATTAAAAAAATCTTTCTGTTTAGTCGGCAGATTGAACCGGAGCTGCCCTAATCACTCATTTCACTCTTGTCCCAACCGGTCTCTCTACGCTCATGAACAATCTTCAAGAACAGGTCTTCAAGTGTTCCTGAAGGGTTTTTTATTGAGACAACTTCGCCCTGTTTCTCCTGTATAAACATCTCAACTTCCCCTATAGTCTCTTTTGAGAGGTTGCGAATCAACAGTTCAACAATATCTTTGCTGGAAAGTAATTCGCCAATTGTACCCGATATCTGGAGTTCTCCTTTATCGATTATTGCAACTCTATCACAAATATCCTGTACATCAGACAAAAGATGTGAACACAAAAGAACAGTTTTTCCCTGGGCTTTTAACTCAACAATTAAGTCCTTTGTTTCTTTTGTACCAATAGGATCAAGCCCACTGGTCGGTTCGTCAAGAATAATCAGGTCAGGATCATTTATCAGTGCCTGTGCAATACCAATCCTCCGTAACATTCCTTTAGAATACTGCTTAAGAGGCCTTTTTCGCGCAAATTCCAATCCTACTCGTTTTAAGAGCCTGTCTATCCTTAATTTTCTCTCTTTTCTCGGTATTCTAAATAACTGACCATAAAAGTCTAAGGTTTCATCCGCATTGAGAAACCGGTAAAAACATGATTCTTCCGGTAGGAACCCAACCCTGTTCTTTACGGCAACATCATCTGTTGGTTTTCCTAATATGTATGCCCTTCCTGCAGTTGGAAATATTAATCCCAGGAGAAGTTTTAAAGTAGTTGTTTTTCCGGAACCATTAGGGCCAAGCAGACCAAAGATTTCACCTTTTTTTATGACTACATTTAATTTATTAAGGGCCAATACTTTCCTACGTCCCCAAAAGCTTCTATACGCCTTTGTCAAATCCTCCGTTTTTATGGCAAAATCGTCACTCAATTTCCAAGCCTTTCCGGGCAAAAAAAGATTGTCCACAGCAAATGGCAGTATCATACAGAGAATACCTTAATTTTTCGCTAAGTCTGCAAAAATACACAATTTAGCACAAAAGTCAAGCGAAATTCCATGATACAATTGAAGCTGTTTAATATCTTGATGTAACACAAAAACAGTCATAAGTCATTTTCTATAAAGGAACTAAAACAAAACAACAGAATCCATACCGTAGACGCCTTTCACCTTCAAGTTTTGGCATCTTGGTGACCGAATAACAACAAATATATAGTGAATATTTACTATAATTTGGAAGATGGGAACTGTATTAGTTAGATTATTGTATGTAAGATTAAGGAGGTGAATAATATTGAAAAAAGTATCCAACTATACAAAACCAAATAGAAAAAAAATGAAAATGAAAGATACAGACAATGGAGGCGGTGCAACAGGAACCGAACTCAGGCAAAAAAGGGTATGTTTAAAGTGCGGGGAAAAATTCCCCAGTAAGGGCCCTTATAACCGTGTATGTGATAAATGCAGTTCAGTGAATGAAAGAGTTGCATCAAGTACATATGCCGTAAGGAAAAGCCCTCCTTCTGAGTCAAAGACTTTAGAAAAGCGATTTTATGGGCTTAATTAACCACTTAACTTTTCAAACGATTGATAACGTATCAACCCGGCAGGTTGTCCGAGGATAGATAAGTATTAAAAAACTATTTTATATCTATTACTCCCCCTTTTGTTAATAGGTAGGTTTTAGGAATTTCTATTTTCGGACGGCCTGTTTTTTCTTATCCACGCTTGTTCTATTTATTGTCCAAAAGCTGTCATTCCCGCATTCTTTTATCGGGAATCTAGGATGAGCGGCCCTTTAGATACCCGATAAAGGCATTCGGGTATGACAAAAACCTAACCGAACACTACTGATTCTTCATAAACTTCTTTTATTAAATAATCTTATTATTTATTACATCCCGGCTTTCCAAACCACCCTTCGCATAGCTAAAACAAAACAAATATGAAACTTCATTCCCTATATTTTCGATGGCATGCGTAACATCAGGAGGAATAACAAACAACATCTTATCACTATTTTCTATTACTTTCTCTTCTTCCTCCTTTGTATTATTATCTAAAACCAGTAGCCTGCAAGCGCTTCCTATGATAAGAATGTTTTCGGTCTTATGCACATGATAATGGTTTCCCCTTATCGCTCCGGGCTTCATACTCACCATATGAATGTCACTTATTACGCCCTTTTTTAAGTCATCATCCGTAATCGGTCTTACACTCCAACCACGATCATCCTGATAAAACTCAATTTCCTTAACCTGAATAATCCCCATAAACAATCCATCTTGAACACAGATCACCATTGCGATAAAAACCATCCTTCGACTCCATATCAGGGCTACACCACACTGAGCGGAGTCGAAGTGCTATCAACATTGAAATTCCTGCACATATACTTATAAAGCCAGAATGGCTGACTTATTGAAGCCCAGGGTAAAACTCTGGGTGGGTTGAGATGTCAAACCATTTAGCCCTGAATGGGCGATTTAACAATTTAATCCCATAGATAACGTTCATTATATACAACCCCATAACGATTTAATATTTCAAGAAACTCTTCTTTAAATGATTTCTTTCAGTGATGTTCTTCCTGATTCTGTATATACTCTTTTAGCATTTTGACTTGGGATTCTCCAATGGAAAAGACCCCATATCCATTTTGCCAGTAAAAAGCCTTATATTCTATCCCTCTGGTCTTAATCCATTTCGAAGATTTTTTCTTAACGTCCTCAATAACCGAACTCATACTTCTGGTTTTGGACAACTTGCATAAAACATGCACATGATCTTCAATCCCTCCAATAATAATCGGAGAGCAATCACAATCTTTAAGAATTGAGGCCGTGTAGCGGTAAAGCTCCTTTTTAATTGCCTGAGCAATGAAAGGCTTACTTAACTTCGTGCTAAAAATTATGTGGACCAGAATATTCGAAAGGGATTGAGACATAATAATTCTTTAAATCGCCCTTTCAGGGCTTACATTTCTTTTATCATTTGTCCCAGGGCTATGCCCTGGGCTTTAATAAGTCAGCCCTTCGGGCTTTTAAACAAATCCTTTAAATTAGCACCTTCGGCGAACTTTGAAAATATTACCAATCACTTCAATATGCAGTATGGTTGAATGAAGAAACCATTTATCCATTAGAATACTCCCACATGAAAGTAGCTAAGTGAAGCAAAACCTACCCCTTACCCGTACTGGTACGGGTAAGCTACGTATATTCCGACGGGAATAGGTAACCCATTCTTACTAATTACTACCTAAATTGAGCATTTTTATTGAAAATGATCATAAAGCATTGAAAACAAATATTCTTCTGTAAATTTTATCTTCACCTTTTAAGTGAGAATTCTGTCATTCCCGTAGTCTGTTGAGCAGGAATCTAGCCCTTATGATTTACAGGTTCCCGTTTCCTCGTCCAAACGGATTCATCCGGGCGGGCACGGGAACGACAATATCTCTCAATTTAGGTACTAATAATTTACATTCCTGATACCTGTGGGTCTCCATGCAGGGGCAATAACCCCCTTATGTGAATACCTGTCAAGAAGTCTTGCCTGTGTTACGCTGAATTCTCCGTATCTGTCATTTATCTTATCCATAGCCTTCAAGACCGATATTCTGTCCCTGTCTTTTTTGAAGAGGGGCATCTGGCAGTAATTCGTTACCAGATTTGAAACACTTACTCCCAGTAATCGTACCGTATATTTAAGCCTTATCATTTTTACTATATCGAGCGCGACAAGGTATATGTCAAATCCGTCATTTATATATTCTTTGACAGTGCATCTTTTTGTAAAAGTTTGAAAATTAGAATACCTCAACGTCATGGCAACTGTCCTGCCGAAATAGTGTCCACGGCGCAATCTCCTCCCCACCATTTCCGAAAGCTGCAACAGGTATCTTTCCATCTCTTCACCGTTACTTACATTCCTCTTAAGGGTCATGCTATGGCCGACAGATTTTGCACCCGGCGTATCCTCAATCGGAACAACAGGACTTTCGTCTATCCCCAGGCCCATCTGATGAAGTTTGTTACCAACAACACCAAATTTATTTACCAACTCTTTTACCGGAAATCTTCCCAACTCTCCACACGTCTTTACACCCATAGCGTCAAGGTGTATCTCCAGTCGTGACCCTATTCCACAGAGCTCACCCACCGGCATTTTTTCAAGAATCTCAGAAACTGCCTCGGGACGTATTGTCGTAAATCCATCCGGTTTCTGCATATTGCCAGCCAGTTTTGCCAGCAACTTGTTAGGGCCGACACCGATAGAGCAGGTAAGCCCAAAACCCTTCAAGATTTTCCTCTTAATCCGCATGGCAATATCTTCCGGTTTACCAAAGAGAGAGAGGGATCCTGTTATATCGAGAAATGCCTCGTCAACTGAATAGACCTCTACCAACGGCGTATAGTCCCCGTAGAGTTCGACAAGGCGCGTGCATGTGTCTGTATACTTTTTATTATTACCTGCAACAAATATTATATCAGGGCAGAGTTTCTTTGCCTCCGGCACCGTCATACCAACCGTAACACCATAAGCCCTGGCTTCATACGAAGAGGTGGTAATCACCGTCCTTTGCTGCGCGCCAATAACAGCCACAGGCTTATCCCTGAGTGAAGGTTTAGACTGCTGCTCCACAGAGGCAAAGAAGGCATTCATATCTACGTGCATTATTATTCTACTATCCATAACTTTAGTTCACTTTAAACTTCAGGCACTTCAAACTTGACTGTAACTATCCTTCCACCTCCACAGCCATAAGTTTCCACACCATAGTCTCGGTATTGTAGGCAATTTCGTACAGGTCCTGGCCGTCTGTAACGGAAAAATAATGGACAGACGCGCTTCCCTCCTTACTTGTCCACGTATACGTCACCTCCGTAATGCGGTACTGTCGCTCTCTCCATATAAACCATACCGGCTTTATCTTCTTCCCACCGATACAATCAGCGCCAAAAACCACTCCTGCCCTTATAGGTTCTCCTATCTCTGTAATCATATTTATTTACCAGGAGAAAGACCTGGTACTATAAGTTTGAAGTGACTAAAGTGATCTAAAGTGCCTAAAGTTAATATAATATTTCTTTTACGGTTCACTTTTTTCCGATAGATGTAAAAATAGCAAGCAATTCACGATACTCTTCATAGTCTGATTTCACTTTTTCCCAAGACAACCATTTCGTCTCTACAATTACTTCTATCCAATATTGCGTTTCACTTGCTTCGCTTTCACAAATTTTAATTTTGTTTTTGAAATCTGGCTTACTTCTTGCTCAATTAGATTCTCGATAATTAGCACCAATAGAAGTTCCGGATTTTGTGATCTGATTTCTTATAACCCTACCTCTGATGTATTGGGTAACGCTGTTGATAAACGAATTATACTCACTGCAAATTTTCGTGTACGTTTTTCAAGCTCTTTAGAAAACTCTTTATTATTCATAACTTTAGTTCACTTTTAACTTTAGGCACTTTTAACTTTTATTGATTTAGCTATCAATCTGCCTTAATACCGTCACAACCTTCCCGGCTATCATCATCTCATGGGCCTGGTTTGCTCTGATAATTATGGGTTTCATAGTTGGATTAGCCGGTTCCAGGTAAACACTATTATTTCTTTTGAAAAATCTCTTAACTGTCGCCTCGTCGTTAATAATGGCAACTACGATATCACCATTCTCCGCGGTTTGCTGAGATTTTACTAATACGAAGTCACCATCCTGGATGTGGGCATCTATCATGCTGTCCCCTTCTACTCTGAGAAAGAAGGTATTATCCCAACGAGCCACCGATGCATCTATGGCCAGATGCCCCGTAATATCTTCAACTGCAAGATGAGGTGCTCCGGCTCTTACCCTTCCCACTACGGGTATCAGCTTTGCGTGGTTCTCGGGTGTCTCCACACACACTTCGATTGCCCTCGGGCTGTTGGGAACTCTCTTTATGTAGCCCTTACGCTCAAGTATATCCAGATACTTCTTTACGCTGTTGGTACTCGCCAGTTTAAGGTGATATACCATCTCCCGAATAGTAGGCGGATATCCGTTTTCCCGGATATACTTCGTCAAAAATGAGAGGAAATTATGCTGTTTTTTTGTAAGTTTAGTTTTCATAATTAGGTAAACACCTGTTCACCTAATATATTATCTGGCTATATATCTGTCAAGGGTAAATTTTTGAAAAAAAGGGGGGGGGGGAAACAAGCATCGCACAAAGTCACGAATGGCACAGAGAGGGACAGGTTTGAGAATTCAAGGATTCTGGAATTATCTGAAAGGCGTAAAGCGGTTAGTTAATCATTATTGGTTTTCTTCATGCTAGTTCGTGAGTTTTCGTGGCAAGAATAATTTCGGGGGTTTATAGATTGCATATTGTCCAATCCCTGAGTCCTTCAATTTCCTAAAGAAACAATTCATTTATGTGCTTAGTCAACTCTGAGCGTTGAAATGGTTTTCTGATAATAAAGTCAGCTTTCACGCCTTCTCCCTCTATTGGTTTCAGTTCTTCTCCCCAACCGGTTATTATACCTATCTTTGGTCTCTTCTCTAACTCGTTCACCGCCTTTATTACATCATATCCAAATACATCAGGCATGGCCAGGTCACTCAATACAAGATCAAAATCTTCAGTCGTTATTATATTAATAGCATCGGCACCATTATAAACAGTTTTGACCTTGTGACCACTTCTGGAAAGAAATTTATCCAGAATATCACACAATTCCTTCTCATCGTCTACTACCAGAATACGAAGATTTCTTTTGTTTGTTTTTTGTTCAGCTTCTGTTGTAGCTAAGGGTCTGACTCTTTTATTGGTAACCGGAAATTGCATAGTAAACGAACTACCGTTCCCTACTTCGCTTTCCACCACTATCTTGCCACCATGTCTCGTTATAATACCGTAAGCCATGCTCATACCCAATCCTGTTCCTACCGGAGTTTTTGTGGTAAAGAATGGGTCAAATACGTTTTTCTTCACACCCTCAGACATGCCCTCTCCCGTATCGGAAATACTTACAAGTACAATATCTTTACCACCCCATGTACTGAACGAGAGGCTACCGCCTTCAGGCATTGCATCAAGTGCGTTGTTTATTATGTTTAAAAATACCTCTCTTATTTCTGTAGGATTACATAATATTGGTAACACTACCTTCATGCCTTCAGTGTCCATTTTGTAGTTTATACCCTTTGCCTGCGCCTCATTCTTCCATCTAGGCATGGCAAAGTCAATAGACTGCCTTATCAAATCCACTATATCAGAAGACACGTATTCTTCGGTGTCTTGACTTGTCCTGGTAAACCCAAGCATCTTGCTGGATATCTCCGCACCATCATCGGCTGCCTTACTAATAGTACGAAGCACATCCATCAATTCGTTGTTGTCTTTGTAGTCCATCTCCAGCAGCTGTGTATTACCGGAGATGACGGCCAGGATATTATTAAACTCATGGGATATTCCGGCAGTTATTGTACCGATAGACTTTAGTTTGTCTGACTGAAAGAGGGCATTCTCTGCTTGTTTACGTTTGATAAAGAGGCCGACCTGACGACCGATAGCCATCATCATATCAAGCAAATCTTCATCCGGTTTTCTTATCTCGCGGCTATAGAAACAGATTGTTCCAAGTATTTCACTACCGATGATAATAGGAGAGCCAAAGGCCCCGTGCAGCCCCTCTTTGCCTGCAACGGATGCTCTGGGGAAATTTGTATCATTAACAACATCTGCAATCCATAAGGGCTCGGCACTTTCCCAGACCCGGCCTGGAAGCCCAATTTGCGGAGAAAAGTTTACTTGTTTGGTAGCGGCTTTAAATTCTGTAAACTTAAGTAACGGTACATGCCAGATTTCTGTGTTATACAAAACATTTTTCTTTTGATCAAATGCCCAAATCTCACCAAGGTCCCACTCCAGAGCCATACATACAACTTGAATGATTTTGGAAGACGCCTCTTTAACCGTATTCGATTCTGCCAGTATTTTTGTTACTTCATGCTGAGCGTCAAGACGTCTTTCCGATCGCTTTCGCTCGGTAATGTCATCTTTAACAGCAATGAAATTCGTAATAGCTCCTTTATCATTTTTGACAGGGGAAATAGACACAGACTCCCAGTATAGATCACCACTCTTTTTCCTGTTACAAAACTCGCCATGCCATTCTTCACCGGATGTAACAGCTTCCCATAAATCTTTGTATACTTCAGGAGGTGTTTTATCAGACTTTAAGATACGCAGGTTCTTCCCAGCCACCTCCTCAAGGCTATAGCCGGTAAGTTGCGTAAACATTGGATTGGCATATTCTATATTACCTTCAATATCCGTAATCATAACGACACTGGAGCTTTGTTCCACAGCTTGGGATAGTCTATGTACCTGTTCCTGTGCCTTCTCTTTCTCTACAATCTCTTCTGACAGAATGATGTTACTCCTGGCAATCTCTCGTGAACCTCGAATATATGCAAGCGCTAGATATGCCGCCAGACCCAGAGCAAGAGATAATAGTGATCCTACGATTAATACAATCATAGAAAGAGTAGACAACCCGGTTGACACGGTGCTCTGCCTGGTTATTGCGGAGTATTCTGAATGAAGGACCTGCCAAAAACAGACAGTTATCGTTAAAGCACCGATTGCGATTGGGATTGGCAGCCAACGAGAAAATCTTATTTCATTATTAAGTTCTTCACGCCAGATAAAAGCCAAAATGCCCAGGCTAAGCACTATGAATCCAATAGAAGTATGCACTGCCATTCGGGTAAGATTGCCCCAGCCATAGGCAGATTCAAAATGGATTATATATCCTGATAAAGCAACTATGCTAAAGCCAAATGTCAGTGATGCAAGCACCGACTTATACTGAGATTGGTAGATTAGTTTACTTGAAAAAAAAGAAAACGTTAAAATCTCCCCAATAAGAATAAAACAAGCGGCCGTATTTGGGGCCATTCGACCGGGTTGTGAAGTCTTGACAATAATGTCATGTTTCATAAATAACTCATCAATACCTATATTCAACCCTGATATATACTCAAGAAGTGTTAAGCCACCCAGGCATATAATCAGTATACCTATCGCGAAAGTAATATAACGATTATCGAGTATCCCCAGTATCATACCAGCACCACACAGTGCAAATCCAAGTGCTGTGTTGAATTGCATAGGTGCAAACACTGGCAGCACTTGTATTAATGTCTTATTACCAGTATTCCAACCCACTAAAACAATTAACCCCAGTAAAAGAGAAAAAATACCTGTAGAAATTGAGATAATGAACAAATATTTTGACAATCTATTTTCATTTACCGTCATAACGTCGTTTACCATAATAAAATCCTATTTATAATATTGGCCCTTTTGACACCAAAACCCGGGTAATATCCTCAACCAATCACTTCCCTCGCCAATAAACCCACCTATTCGTATCGGAGCAACGAGGAAATAAAAGCGCAAATAATGTACCATATAATACAACAATGGCAACTTCTTATATTAATAGAGATGCATTGATTATCTACCCAGAAAATTATGAAATATTTTAAAATCTGGTCTTGTTTACAGCGTGATGTAAATAGGGAGTAAACGATCAAACACGATATGTCGGATAGATGCAAGAAAAGCAATCTGGAGTCATTACATGAAAATGCGAAGAAAGCGTTATCAACATTGAAATCCTATACATGAATATAGGACGCAAATCAACCGAGAGGAAACAAGAGGGCAATATTCAATTTTTCAATCCCTACTAAACAAACAACCCATTTATATGTTTAATCAACTCAGCATTTTTAAAAGGTTTTTTGAGGATAAAGTCTACTTGCACATCTGCGTCATCAAACAGTTTGAGTTTCTCACTCCAGCCTGTTATTACACCTATCTTTGGCCTCCTGGCTAACTTATTCAACTCCTTTACTACATCATATCCGGAGGTACCAGACATGGCCAAGTCACATAGCACGAGGTCGAACTCTTTTTCCCTGGCAAGCTCTATAGCATCTGCACCGTTATTAAACGTCTTAACGGTATGACCACCTCTGGCAAGCAAATTGTCCACTACCACACACATATCCTGATTATCATCTACTACTAAAATGCGGAGCTTTCTCGTAATTACCTCCCGATCAGGTCCAGACGATACCGCTATTCTTTGTGTTGCATCCTTTCGAATTGGAATATTCAGGTTAAATGTAGTGCCTTTTCCGACCTCACTTTCCACCTCTATCTTGCCGCCATGACTCTTCATTATGCTATAGACACAACTCATACCCAATCCAGTCCCCTGCGGCCTCCGCGTAGTAAAAAAGGGATCAAATATCTTCTTCTTAACCTCTTCAGGCATACCCTTGCCTGTATCAGATATACTTATAAACACAGTATCCTTATTACTCCTTGTACTAAATGAAAGGCTGCCACCATCAGGCATAGCATCAAGAGCATTATTTATAATATTTATAAACACCTCTCTCAATTCTGTAGGGTTACAAAGCACTTTCGATGTTTCTTTTATCTCTTCTGTCGCTACATGATAGTTTATGCCTTTAGACTGCGCCATATTCTTCCATCTGGGCATCGTAAAGTCAATCGCCTGTTTTATTAAATAATTTATATCATTTAATCGGTAATTTGCTGTACTTTCTCCTGACTTGGCAAACGTAAGCATTCTGCTAACTATTTTAACCCCATCACCACTTGCCTTAATAATGGTATCCAGCCTCTTCTCTAGCTCCTCATCATCTTTAACTCCATCAAGCAACTCCGCGTTACCCATGATTACCGCAAGGATATTGTTAAACTCATGGGAAATTCCAGCAGTTATTATCCCCAGAGATTTTAATTTTTCCGATTGCGAGAGCGCTTCCTCCATCTCCTTGCGTTTAGTAATATCACTCATAATAGTCATACACCGCGCTGCATCCTCTCGCTTATCCGGTACTGACTCACATTCAAGTTGCACAAAAAACTGAGTACCATCCTTTCTCACCATTCTCAATTCACACACTCCTCTGCTTTTTGTTTTACAAACCATAGTGCGTTGCTTGTAGTAGAGATCCTGGTCTTCCTTCATTATGTATAATCCCAGAGGCTTACCAATCAAATCCTTTCTCTCTATTCCAAGCATTTGAGAGCTTGTAAGGTTCGCTTCCAGTACAATACCTTTCTCACTCACGGCAAGATACCCAACCGGGGCAAAGTCATAAAGTCTTGAATATCTGTCTTTTGAGTTCTCAAGCTCCTGTTGCGACTTCCTGAGCTCTTCATTCTGCATATCCAACTCAATCTGATGTACCTGCAGCTCATGTGCCAGTTTGCGGACATCTACCTCTGAGAGCCTGCTTATATCTACCGTCTCCGGTTTAAGCTTTTTCACTGCTTTTTTGCGAAGGCCAGAAATCTTTTCCTTATAATCTTTTTTCATTTTTCCCAGAGCATCACCATTTATGTTATCGGCAGTTTGATTTTGGATATAGTACCCTTTTCAATCTCACTCTCTACTGATATACTGCCTTTGTGTTCATCGATAATTTCCTTTGCTATTGCCAGGCCTAACCCAATCCCCTTTTCACCTGTCGTAAACAGTGGATCGAATATCTTTTGAATATTCTCCTCTGATATACCCACCCCCGTGTCCCTGAACTCAATGCAGATAAAACCGCCCTTCACATCTGTCTTTATCTCCAGACTTCCTCCTTCCGGCATGGCTTGAAGGGAATTAGCAATAAGGTTCTTAAATATACTCAAAATTCGTTTATGATCTAATTCTATTATGGGGAGTTTCTCCCCTAATTGAGTTTTAATATGAATAGTTTCTGCTATTTTGAATTCAGATAGGGCATATTGAACAATTTTATTTACGTCCGCTTTAATCAGAGACAATGACCTTGCCCTGGTAAGGTCAAGTATACTACTAATGATCTTGTCGGATTTGAAAACCTCATCATGTATGAAATCCAAATGCTTTCTCACCATGTCGTCGGTAACCCCCATCTTCTCTTTCAAGAAGTATGCTGAATTCCCCATAATTGTCAGGGGATTTCTTAATTCATTACTCAAACTGCTTGCCATTTGAAATACCGTCGCCAGCTTTTCCTTACGTATGGTTTGTGCCTGTGAATCCTTCAGCTCTCTTGTCCGTTCTTCTACAAGAGATTCTAGGTGGTTTCGATACTCCCCCAGTTCCTCCTCAGCTTGCTTGCGATTAGTGATATCAATCATGACAGCCATACACCCGGCAGAATTCTCTCCGGCATCATTTGCTGCCACACATTCCAGTTGAGCGTAAAACTGAGTACCATCCTTTCTTTCCATTCTAAACTCACGCGTCCCCTTAGTTCCTTTTATCTTACAAACCTCTTTGCGTTGCAGGTAGAAGACATCCTGATCCTCCTTCATAATGAACAGTGCCAGAGGTTTATCAATCAATTCCCCTCTCTCTATCCCCAACATTTTGGCACCCGTTAGATTCGCTTGCAGAATAATACCTTTATTACTGATAGTAAAATATCCAACCGGCGCAAAATCATAGAGCCTTGAATATTTGTCTCTTGAGTTCTCAAGCTCCTGTTGTGACTTCCTGAGCTCTTCATTCTGCATATCCAACTCAATCTGGTATACCTGTAGCTCATGTGCCAGACTACGCACATCTTCATCTGAGAGCCTCTCTATTGGTACGAACTCAGGTTTAAGCTTTTTCTCCGCTTTCTTACGAAGCTCAACGTCATTTTCTTTTTTGTCTTTCTTCATTTTTTTACTTCTTGTCAGTAATATCCTCAATGGCGAGAAGGATTAATCTACCTCCTTCTTCTTCTTCTTCGGTAATTATCTGCCGTGCATTGAGCAGCATGGTTTTTTCTCCAATTGATTCAAATTTATGCTTAACCTTGTAGTCATTCATTACATTCTTCTCAGGAAGGATATCCTCCAATAATTTCCGTAATCCTGTAATATCCCATTGACCATTTCCAAGTTTGTAAATTAGAGTACCTTCTGTCTCTTTCGCGAGAACCTGAAATGCCCTATAAAAAGATTTATTTGCAGATACTACTTGTAATTTTGAATCTAATATAATTAGTGGCTCTCTCACTGTATCAACAATGTTCTCAGCATATTCACGAGCAGCAGTAATTATCAGCTCCTTCGCCTTCATTTCCGCGACTCTGGTAACGTCCACAAATGTAACCACAATACCATCAATCAAATTTTCTACCGTTCGGTATGGCATTATACGCAGGATAAACTTTTTACCATCATCAGTTTTTACGTCAGACTCTTTCTGGATTAATGTCTCGAGCACCTCTTCTGCATCCTTATAGAGTGATTCAGCATTGAATTTTGAAGTAATGTCACTTATAGAGCGACCAAGATCTGACGGCAGCATGTTGAATAATCTGGTTAATGATGGAGTGAAACGAACAATATTGAGCTTTGTATCAAGGAAAATGGTGGCGATTTCTGTGCTTGCAAGGAGGTTATTTAGATCATTGTTAGAACGTGAGAGTTCGCTAACCTTATTCTGGAGTTCAGAGTTTACTGTCTCAAGCTCCTCATTGGTGGACTGCTGCTCTTCTTTAGAGGTTTCCAGCTCTTCATTAGTACTCTGAAGCTCTTCATTAGTACTCTGCATCTCTTCATTGGTCGATTTGAGCTCTTCGTTAGAGGTCTCCAGCTCTTCGATAGTTGCCTGTAAGTACTCTTTTGTAGATTTCAGTTCCTGCCTCAGGTTTATTATCTGCGGATCTTGTTTCTTCGTTTTAACAGAAGCTTTCTTCTTCTTTGCAATTTTCTCAGGCGGCTCTTTCTCCTCAAATATCACCATCGTCAAATTTTCTTTACTTTTTGCTACTGAAAATGGCTTAACTGTCAAATCAACTGTCAGAAAATCTCCATTATTTCTTATCTTCAGTCCTCTGGTAATAGAAATCTCCTTTTTCTTTGCCAGTTTGTGGAGGACAGTAGTCAGTTTATAACGCAGATCCTCATGGGCCATTTTTATGATATCAAAGACAGGAATTCCTGCCGGTGTTAACAGATACTTGTGTATCTTACCGTTAACATACTGAATTTCATGTTTATCATTGACCAGGACAAATGGAGGAGCATATTTATCAAGGATTTCCTTTTCAGCTAGTTGATAAATATTCGCCTCTTTCTGATGTTGCGTTAATCTTTCTGATTGTTCATCTTTAACTACTTCAACATTTTGTACTATCGGATACCCTAAAGCCTGCTCTCTTCTTGCACCCAATCGTTCAAAAATTTTCCATTTAGAATTTCTAGTTGAAAACAGATCTGTAAACTCTCCTATCGTCTCAGACGTACCCAGAAACAGGAAACCATTCTGATTAAGTGTATAATGAAAGACAGGCAGCAGCTTTTTCTGCAATACTGTGTCCATATAGATCAGAACATTTCTGCAGGAGACAAGGTCCAGTTTAGAAAATGGCGGGTCTTTGATAAGGCTTTGAGTTGCAAAGACCAACATCTCACGTATCTTCTTTTTCACTTTATAGGTACTATCCTCTTTAACAAAAAAACGTTTTAACCTCTCCTTTGACACATCGGCTGCAATACTATCAGGGTAAACTGCTGCACGTGCGTACTCTACCGCATCCTCATCTATATCTGTACCAAATATCTGAATATTAAAATTCTTTTGTGACTTTTCCGTTAATTCTGACAAGATCATGGCAATAGAATAGGCCTCTTCCCCGGTTGCACAACCGGGGACCCAGACTCGTAAATTCTGATTTTTTTTGGCCTTAAGTATCTCAGGTATCACCTCCTTTTCAAGAATACCAAATGCATCAGGATCTCTGAAAAAGTTTGTTACCCCTATGAGTAGGTCCTTGTAAAGGGTCCCCACCTCTGCATGGTTTTCTCGTACATAATCCAGGTATTGTGATATTTTATCAATTTGGTGTACGGCCATCCGCCTTTCGATCCTTCTGCGGATCGTATTCTGCTTATAATTGGAAAAGTCGTGTCCTGTCCTTGTACGAACCTGCAAGAGTATTTTTACCACATTACTTTGATATTTCTGCTGAGTAGTACCTGTGATTACGTCTTTCTCAATATATGGATGTTTAATATACTTTACCAGCTCTCCCGGCATACCCTCAACCGGCAGGATAAAATCAACAAAGCCTGTGTTTATGGCGCTCCTTGGCATACTATCATATTTTGCCTGGCTCTCTTCCTGGGCCATGGTCATCCCTCCCTCCCCCTTGATTGCCTTTAAACCCAGGGTACCATCTGTCCCCGTACCTGACAGGACAATACAGATTGCCTTCTCACCCAAATCTTCTGAAAGAGAGCGAAAAAAAGAATCAATAGGAAGCCTGGCCGCATGCGACTCAAGAGGTCTTACCAATTGAAGCGTTCGATTCATAATAGCAACATCCCTGTCAGGAGGATTCAGATATATCGTGTTTGGCTCAGTCTTGAGCCCATCCGTTATCTCTAATATCCTCATCTTTGTATACTTCTTCAAAAGAGAGCCCATAATACTTTTATACTTAGGGGCAAGGTGCTGAATAACCACAATAGCAAGGTTGGCTTGAGACGGCATATTGGAGAAAAAGCCCTCAAGTGCCTCAAGGCCACCGGCAGAAGCACCTATGCCAGCAACAGGAAAAGAGTTACCGTTAGTGCTCCTGATCCTCTTAGTCTTAGTCTTAGTCAGATCAACGTTAGATATTGTCTTCTTTCCGGATAACACTTTTTTTGATTTTGCCGTTGATACTTTTTTCTTCACAACTTTGCTTTTTGCAGATGTCTTGACTGCAACCTTGCGAGCTTTACTGATCGGCTTTGCGACACTCTTCTTTGTTGTCTTTTTCGCTTTATCTGTAGTCTTGGGCTTAACCGGCTTCTTCACTTTTCCAGTCACGGTTGCTTTCTTTTTTACAATTTTCTTTTTCGC
Organism: Candidatus Scalindua sp.; assembly: GCA_018670825.1. Lineage (GTDB taxonomy): Bacteria > Planctomycetota > Brocadiia > Brocadiales > Scalinduaceae > Scalindua. The sequence continues at coordinate 18,861 of JABHIW010000143.1, forward strand.
CATAAATTAATCTCCTATGTTACTTACATAAAAATAATCATTTCTTGTAGCAGTATCCAGTCAGGTTTTTACCTGTAACACGTAAGGTAATCCTTCCCGCCCGGCCAACAGACGGTACCACAATTAAAAAAATGCAATCAATGTCATTCTGAACGAAGTGAAGAATCTAATACTTACCAGTAGGTTACAAAATCAAGATTCTTCACTTTGTTCAGAATGACATTACGACACAGTCTGCAAGCCGTTCGGGCTGGAAGCCTCCGCTACGTACCTTCCGACAGATCGGGCATAAAAACCGTACGTGCAAAAACATGACTGGACACTGCTGATTTTCTTAAGGAAACGTACCTTAACGATAATATGGTATATGAATAATGGTGCGAATATATTAATAAATAACATTGTCGTTGTGAGTGAGTGAGTGAGTGAGTGAGTGAGTGAGTGAGTGAGCAAAAACCAGATCATTAATGTTTTGTAGCAACATTGGCATAATCCTATGTGTGGCAATTGTTTATTACTTATAAAACTTGATTGTACTAGATTAGATATAGCAGTCAACAAGGAAATTCCTTATTGGGAAGTAGCGTTTCTGATATGAGAAAGAATTGTCAACAGTTCTTCATTTTGTGTGGTTAAGCCGGCTATCTCCTTTATATGCTCATCTTTCAATTCCGGTGATAATATCTCGCAGTCAGGCCAGCTGATACTTTTATCTTGTATTCCATATAACCTATTCGCAACAGCAACCTTAGCCTCAGCAGACAGGTTTGAATTGATAATAGCGGCCCTTAAATTGATATCTTCCTTACTTTCTCTGGCTACTGTTTTCTGGAATGATCTATCTTCTTCGCTCAATCTGCCAACCACTTCACCTATATCTATTGGTACAACATTAACGCCAGATCCTGTAATCTCTGACACTTTGCGTTCAAATTCAGGAGTGTCTTCTTCGCTGGCAATGTAAGAGATTTTTCCTTTCTGTCCTGTTCTTAATGACAGTATCTTATTCTGCCTGAGAAAATCCCTGGTATAATAGGTAAGTTCTTTAGCCGTATCCACAATATGAATATCTCGGCCAGTGTGACTTTTCCAAATCTCATGTATTGCCTGTTCAAATACACCATAATGGGTACACCCCAGCACCAGGACATCAATATTTTTCTTCATAAGGAGTTTCAGGTTTGCCTCGACAATAGACCTGTTTCTTTGACTAATAACCTGAGACTTCATTTTGCCAAACTCACCCATGTCTACCATAGTTGCAAAGAGAGGTGTTACTACGCTGTATATCTTGATATTTTGACTCTGCTTCCTTATTTCATTTATATAAGCACTGCTTTCTATCGTAGCTTTGGTCGCAACTATCCCAATACTCTTTACCTCCTTCCCGCTAGCCTTATCAAGTCTAAACACGGCTTCAACAGCAGATACAATGGGGCCAAGAACCGGTATGGAAAACTCTTTTTCCATTGTAGCCCTGGCATTGGCATCCATAGTATTACATAAGAGTACGATTTTCGCACCCAGATTGTAAGCCGCTTCCACATATATTCGGCAAAGCTGCTCAATCCTCCTGGGAGAGCTTCCTCCAAGGCGCCTTGACAATACACTGATAATAACAACATCTTCACCCGCCAGTTCCTCCAGCTGTAACAAATGTTCCTGTGAAATTACCGGTGCAATTCCCGTATCCATAACCACAATCTGCCCATTCGGCCTATAATCCTTGAACGGATGGAGCATTACCGTAAGAAGCCTCTTAACAGCTATAATATCCTTGGCAATAGATGGCATTACATCATATTTACGTTCCGTCTTTGATACCAGTTGCCGGTAATGCCTACTGACCTTCGAACCCTCGGCGTTTATCTCTTCCATAGCCATTTTCCCCCGCCTTGTAACTCTCCATTCCTTCAGCCACATAATTGCGGCGTCGTGGTAACGTGTGTCCCCCATCCCAATTGCATTATTAATACCTCCTGCAACATTTCCTTCTCCAGTCATCCGGTTATGAACTTTATGTAACGCCTCGATCAAATCCTTTTCCTTAGGAGCCAACAGTTGTTTTAAAAGCAGTGTCTTCAGCGCCTCATCCTCCACCCAGTTAAGTATTTGCTCACTGGTCGTCTCTCCATCCGGTTCCGGCCAGAAACCGTCCGGTCCCATAATACGATATTTAACAAGCCGGCTTCCTACCTCCCTTGCGAGCCTTATTGTCTCACTCTCTGTCAAATTAATGGGCACAGTCTTTATTTCACCCCCTATATCTTCAATCTCCATAAGCATGATAGCGCTGCTTGCGCCACCCAGCTTTATATTATGAAGGGCATGAAACAAGCTTTTCTCCACGGCAGATGATTCAACTTCTTCAAGAACAGTATTCTCTACGATATTTTTTATTTCGAGCAATGAAGCGTTCTCAATTCCTTCAGGAAGATTGACATGTTTTATAAACTTAAGCTCGCCCTGACCGGGGCCAAATGCGAGATTATGTTGGACCAGGAACAGCTTGACTGTTTTTGTAGAGCCATCGTCCATTTCCAGATTAATCGCATCAATGAACTTTTGCCTGAGCCCTTCTAACCGTTCAAATAGATGGCAATGCGTATTGTAGAAATCCGCGTCTTTATCATGAATAATGAGCTTGACTTTATCTATCCGACTATGTATTTTTCCTAGAGTAGTGAGTTCCGGGAGATTCTCGTTTGCTTGCTGTTTTGTATAATCTAACGACATTCCTACCTCTGCTTATTGAAAACTTTATTTTTATTTCATACTTTTCTCAACTTGATTATAAGTTTATTAATGTAATATAAATAGATCAAAATTTTTATAATATATTGCCAAGAAAATATTTTCTCAAAGTGACAAATGCCTATTACGTTTAAACAATTAAAGACGCCTGAAGATTTAATTCCTTGCGAGGGTCTGCAGGAAGCAGTATGGGGATTTAATAAGGACGATGTAATACCCCCGAGATTCATGCGGGTATTGTGCAAACATGGCGGATTTGCAATGGGCGCCTTTGATGACGATACGATGGTAGGCTTTGTTTTTGGTGTCCCCGCGATTCACTATGGAAGACCTTCTCAGCATTCGCACATGCTGGCAGTGCTACCTGAATACCGCAATCACAACATAGGCTATAAGTTAAAAATAGCCCAACGGGAAGAGGCTCTGGGCCGCAACATAGACCTTATAACATGGGCATTCGACCCGCTGCAATCCAGGAACGCACACCTTAATATAAACAAACTTGGGGTCATTGCATGCAGTTATGATATAAATCTGTACGGAGAAAGTTCTTCGAGTAAATTACACAGTGGATTGGGCACAGATCGCCTTCTTGCTGAATGGTGGCTTGTCAGTGATAAAGTCAAAACAGTTATAGACGGACATACTCATGACCCGGTGAAGGGACCATACGCAAAAGGCGTGAATATTAATAGAACAGAACGCGACGAGCAGGGCTTGCTGCTTCCTGAAGAACCGGATTTAACGCTGACAGATGATGTGCTGCTGCTGGAGATACCGGATGATATTGAGAAAATGAAATGTTCTAATATTGAAGCTGCACGAAAGTGGCGCACTCTTGTCCAGAAGGCATTCCTCTATTATTTTAATGCCGGATATTACGTTAGCTCCTTGAAGGTAGAACGAGAGGATGCCGCTCGACGGACCTACTATGTGCTGGAACGACTAACCAAACCCTACAGACCAATGACCTGTGATTAAAAGAATAATAGTTCGATTCCAGCATCACATTTTATTGAAGATTCGGATGACAAGTATACATATTTAACATCTCTTGCTTAGCTTAAAAGAGTGTTTTTAATGATTTAAGCTGTGACATAGCGGTGTATTCTCTTATTAACAAATTATTATGCCAGATGTTTATTATTTTTTCAGAACGACTAAGTACTTATAAAAACTAAACATATAAAAATGGCATACCTTTTGAATAAAAACAGCCCAATTTTTGGGAGACATTATGTGAGAATTCTGATATAATGTCCCCTTATATCTAACAAACGAGCTTGACGCAGGAGAATCATTATAAAAAAATAAAGATAGAAGATGACGTTTTGACATTTAATTAGTCCCCTGAAATCTGTCGGTTTTTTTGAAATAAAAACTCCTATAGATTTTTTTTCATTTATGGGTAACTTCGTTCTTCTGTATCATGTTATATTTCGAAAGTTGTCAATATTATTTTAACAAGTAAGAATAAGAAAAATTTAAGAGAGATAAATGTACAAATTTAGAAAAGAACCCTGGCAAGAAGAAGGACAATGGCAGGAACAGATAAAAGACCAGATCGATACATTGGAAAAGCTGAGTCAATATATAAATATTACTCCCGATGAAGAGAAGGCGATAAAAACATTAAAGATGAGATGGGCAACAACGCCATACTATGCATCACTTATGGACAGAGACGATCCTAATTGCCCCGTTAGAAAAATGATTATCCCTTCAATGAAGGAAAGTGAAAATACATATGGAATACCAAATTATTTAGTGATTAAAGAAAATAGAGAGAAAACTGACAGGTTTGGAGAAGATGAAAAAAGACCTGATAGTGTCGCAAGGCAGTATATTGACCGGGTCGCATTTACCATTACCGATGTGTGTCCAAGCTATTGCAGATATTGTTTTAGGAGAGAAGCCGTAATTGACAAGGATCTGCGCTTACGATTCGATGTTGATGAAGGATTAGAATGGATTCGAAAGCATGAAGAAATTCGTGATGTATTACTGACCGGAGGAGATCCATTTATGTTGTCAGATGAGAACATAAAGTATTTAATTGAAAGCCTTCGAAGTATTCCACATCTTGAAATGATACGGATACACACAAAGATGCCAATTACCTGCCCACATCGAGTAACTGAAAACCTCCTTGAGATCTTAGGGCAGGAACATGAAATTCCAATCTGGCTTAA
>JABHIW010000063.1 GCA_018670825.1 Candidatus Scalindua sp.
AATGGAATCATAAGGTATACAAAGGGACAGAATGTACAAGTTGTGCAAAACGATCGTTGTGTACAAAGGCGAAGGTACGTGAATTATTACTAGATATCCGCGAGCCGTTATTAAATCGAATGAGGGAGAAATTGCTTAGTACAGAGGGAGCGTTAAAATACTTTAAACGTCAATATACAATTGAACCAATCTTTGGGCATTTGAAATATAATTTAGGCTATAGAAGTTTCTTATTGCGAGGCGTAGAAAAGGTAAGGGCGGAGTTTAAGTTAATGTGTATCGGGTGGAATTTGAAAAAGATGTTCAAGATGGGAATAAGACCTGTCAGGGTTTAGAGATTAAGTGAGAGGGAACAGATGACAGAGTATACGGTGTAGTGAAGTATCTGATTGAGTGATATTGCATAGAATTCACCTAAACGGGAAAAAATAAAAGAAACGTCAGTATTATTGGATTTTAAAAATTCCACCAACTTTAGTAATTACATACGTTATCAGGTATTAGTATTATTTGTTCTCGGACAGCCTGTTGATCAGTGATTATGTAAAGATGCTATTTTTCTGAACATTAAAATATTATTTACTCTTGCCTTAACGGGTAATGTTTGATAACATCTATTCTCGTTGGTTGTAATGTTGTTTAATTTGTATATTGTTTAATTTGTATATGTATATATGAAGGCTACAAGGTTTCCAATCTTGTGGCTTTTTTTATTTTTATGGCCTATTTTTTATTTTAAGGGGGTGATTTTTATTATGGAAAGAGGAACAGTTAAGTGGTTTAACGACTCAAAGGGTTTCGGTTTTATTACACCGGAAAACGGAGAAGATGTCTTTGTTCACCATACCGCAATCCAGTCTGAGGGCTTCAAAAGCCTTGCAGAAGGGGAGCAGGTAGAGTTTGACGTCGAACAGGGCGAAAAGGGTAGCAAAGCATCAAATGTTGTCAAAGTATAAAAATATATAAAACATGCTAGTATATTTTTTGCCGTATAATTTATCGAAAGAGAGTTGTATAGATCAATTAATATAGAATAGATGTAAAATATTATTATAATGATAACGTAAAAGCCCCCGATATCCATGAAAAGGTATCGGGGGCTTTATTATTTTATGGCCACAGAAAAAAAACATTCACCGCAAAGGACTCAAAGAAAAAACCGAAAAACCTAGCCACAGACTTTAACTCCCCGGACAGAATACGCCGAGGACTTTCCCCGGACAAAAAGCGCCGAGGACAAGAAGAACACTAAGGGAAAAGCTTTTATCCTCTATTCTGTTTTTTTTAATTTTGTTTTCTTCGTGACCTCTGTGGCTCCGTGTGATTATTGTTTTTTTGTCTTTTCTCTTCCCTCTACTTTTATCCAGTAATCCTGTCTTATTTCTTGTTAACGACATTCTATCGGAATTTTGTCTCGGATAGTTGCATTGTATTCTTATAAAGTTCTATCCATTCCGGTAACTTATCTGTCAATCCAAGTCTTTTTAAGTACGACATATCAACATCCGGAAAAGAATCTGTTTCAGAAGAGCAATTCCCCTGCATCGTCAATGCATTTGCTATATGTACTGCCGTTAATGTGCTAAATCCCGATGAGTATTTTTCTACTGATTGTGAGTTGGAATCAACATCCTCAGTTTTCGTTTTATATAACTCTTCTTTAGAGGATTCATTTTGCATAACAAACATATTATCTATCAACTTTGATGGATTATGGTGAAATGCAACAGTTTCAACAACATTGGCGGGGAGTCCCCAAAGCCCCAGCAGATAAGCTCCCAATTCGGAATGAGAAGTTTTCATTACCGTGTACTCCGCCTTTGCAGGACTGCAACCGGTCGTTTCAATAAGGTCCATTACCTCATTGTATTTCTCGGGTACTTTCAAAAATATCAATTTCCCTACGTCATGTAACATCCCGGCTATCATAGCCGCCTCCACTGTTTTTCCATTAGCCTTTTCAGCACGAGCAATATCTCTGGCGAGTCTGCTGGTCCTCAAACTATGCCTCCACATTTTCAATAGAGAAAAACCACATGATTCCGCGTCTTTTTCTAATGAAGAAAACACATGAAAAGAGAGTACGAGCGATTTCAATGTTTCTATCCCCACATACACTACCGCTTGTTGTGGATCGGTAATTTTTTGAGAAAGACCAAAAAGAGCGGAATTGACCAGCTGTAAGATTTTTGCGGACATCGAAACGTCCTGTGAAATCAAATTTCCAACCTTCTTAAGGGAAGGTTCCGGAGATTGCATTTCTGCAACTATCAAATTATATAAGACAGGAAGACTGGGCAAAGTCCGGATTCCTGCAATTATCTTTTTTAACACTTTGCCTCTCAACAAATCTCGAAGTGTACATGTGCGTTCTATAGTGTTCTTCATTGTTTCTGCACTACATGGTTTCATCAAAAACTGGTGTACCGTATTTTTTGACTTTAAGACCATTTCAGGATCTGTATACGCTGAATGGATTATACGGACAGTTTCAGGATAGCGTTCATTTACGGTGTCAAGTAATTCTATACCGTCCATTCCCTGTATCAGTATATCGGCAACGACAGCGTCAAAGGGGGATTTGGATATGAGGCCCAATGCTTCATTTTTACTCACAACACTCTCTATCTCCCATTCTCGGTACATTGATCTGAATCTTTTTTTGAATCCCTGGGTCGTATCCGTATCATTGTCTACAAATAGGACTTTTCTGTTCATAAACATATCCTTTTCTCTAAAAATTTATATAAGAAGGCAAAGAGTTCATTCTGCCTCAGGCTTTAAAATACGATATATTCCTTTATTATCGTCATATTATAGATTAACTTTACAAATTATCCTCTCTAATTTCTAGTTGTTAATTCTTCAAATTCATTTATTCTTTAGTACATAAAATCTGCGTTTTCTCCTTGGCCGACGAGCCTTCTGGCGGGAGTGTCCACCTTTTTTTTATTATTAAGGTTAAAGTCATGAGTACATCAAGTTTGGAAAGATGTTTCCACTGCCGGTTAATACTCCAAGAGTGTATTTGTTGTGATATTACTCCCCTTTGGACGGAACATAAATTGACCTTGTTAACAACAAAAGGAGAAGAACGAATCTCTTCTAACACGGGAAGACTGCTTCGATTAATGTTGGAAAATAACTCTCTTATTTACGTGGGAGAAAAGGGGTGGGAAAAAGAGGTTGAAGCTGAAATAGGCAGGAGTGAATACACGCCGGTCATTTTTTTCCCGATACCCCCTTTTCGTGATGGACAGGGAATTGTTGAAGAGAAGGGAAAGCCACTGAATATTCTTGTTCTGGACACAAGTTGGAGTAGTGCGAGGAGATGGCTTTATAAACCGGAGTTTATGGAAGTAAAGAAAATCGGATTAAAAACAGTTCCATCTTCAAAATATTATCTGAGAAAACAATTTAAGGAAGGCAATTTGTGTACCTTTCAGGCAGTTGCTTCATTATTGGAGGAACTCGAAACACGGAGTTCCGGATCGGCCTTTCCCCACATGAATGAAATATTTACCTCATGGGTGAACTCCCGAGCAAAAGAGAGAGGATTGACTTTTCCTTAAAGGGAATGTGGTTATTGGACATTAGTCACTTGTTATTCGTAAATAGGTATTCCTGTCAATTGTAAACGGTAGACTGTTCTTCAAACATCTCATCTACTTTATCCTGTCATCCTGTCTGAGCAATTCATTATCGTTTAGTAAAATTCTTTGCAATATTGCAAGTCCTTGTTGTGTGCCATGGCACACAAGTGTAATGGTACAATAGTGTGCGATGGCACACTGTGCGTCAGGGAGCACGTCCTTATCTAATCATTAAATACAATTGTTAGCATTTTTGAAAATTCTCATAAGTTGTTATCAATTTAGGGATTAAAGAAATATGGTACTTTCTGAAGAGTGAAATAAAAGCCGGTGCATTATTTCGGCATAGAATTAGCGATTATTGATTGTGTTTATTTCTAAATGAGGTTGATCTAATGAGAGAAATTACTGAGCGTAAAAAAACAAGTCATGAGTTGCAATGGGTTAATGAACAGCTTCAAATAAGCATTGATCAAATGCCCGTTGGTTACATTTTGTGGGATAGGGCTTTCCGTGTACTCGAATGGAATCATGCTGCAGAGAAAATATTTGGATATCTAAAGAGTGAAGTACTCGGTAAATACGCAGCAGATTTTATAGTTCCTGTGGATAAACGTTATAAAGTTGATGAGGTTATTAGATACTTACAGGAAGGTAAGGTGTCGTCATATTCTGGGAAAGATAATAATATTAGAAAAGATGGTAAATTAATTTCATGCCAATGGCATAATACTCCGCTAAAAGACATGAGTGGTGAAACATGTGGAATACTTTCCATGGTGGAAGATATCACCGAACGTCATCATAAGGACCAGGAACTGAAGAAATATGGAACGCTTTTTGATAATATTTCAGATCTGGCATACATATGTGATACGGAAGGGAATGTTTTATTTCTGAATAAGGTATTCGAAGAACTCTCAGGACACAAACCGGATGAGTTTATAGGTAAATCGTTTGCACCTCTTTTTGAAGGTGAAGACTTGGAAAAGGCAAAAGATTTATACTTAAGAACATTGAATGGAGAAAGCCCTCAACAGGAAGTACGTTTCAAAGTTACCGGGAAATTATGTGAATATAAAAACTTTCCATTACGTGGTGAAACAGGAGAAATAATTGGAGTCTTGGGTACGGCGCGTGACATTACCGAACGCAAGCAGATGGAAGAGGCGCTCTTGCAGTCGGAAAAACTAAAGTCTATAGGGACAATAACAACCGGTATTGCTCATGAGTTTAATAATATACTTGCTATAATCTCTGGTAATGTACAGTTAATGGAAGAGATCTATAAGGATCATACAGAGTTAAGAAAAGCGCTTAGCACTATTAAGATGGCAACCGCTGATGGGACAGAGATATCCCGCAAGATGTTACGATTTACTAAAGCAAGGAAAATTACCACAGAGTTCGTATCTTGTGATATAAGAGACCTGATAAGGCAATCTATTGATTTCACAATGCCCAGATGGAAGAGTATGGCCCAGTCTAAAGGCATAAACTATCATATAGATACAAAAAACATTAATGAAGTACCTCTCATACTGTGTAATCCCGCAGAATTAAGAGAAATCATTATAAACATAATTAACAACGCTATTGATGCAATGCCTGATGGTGGTAGGCTTTCATTCGGTACATGGAGTAAGGAAAATACGATATTTATGAATATTTCCGATACGGGAGAGGGGATGTCGTATGAAGTGAAGAAGCGGATATTTGATCCATTCTTTACCACGAAGCTTGCCATTGGGACCGGATTAGGCATGAGTATCACTTATGGTATAATAACCGGACATGGAGGCAAGATAGATGTGGAAAGTGAGGAGGGAAAAGGTACTACCTTTACTCTGCAATTCCCGGTTACAGCAACTGTTAAATCAGATATTCTGAAAGGATTTCCTGAACAGAAACAGGAAATAAAATACAATAATCTTAGAATACTGGTGGTAGATGATGAAAAGGAAGTATGCAATATGCTGGAGAGATGTCTTTCCTCAAATGGTTATTATGTCAAAACTGTTAATAGTGGAGCTGAAGCTTTAGAACTGGCAAGGAAAGAAGTTTTTCATCTTGTTTTATGTGACATGGTGATGCCGAATGTCAATGGTTATGATGTAATAAAGGCGTTGAATGAATTAAAGAAGAAACCGAAGATAGGTATGATCACCGGTTGGGGTGAAAAACTCAAGCCGATAAACAAAAGCGGTTTGAGCGTTGACTTTATTCTCAAAAAACCTTTTGAGTTTTCAGCATTATTAAAAAAAATTGATCAGGTATTTGTTGTTGCGTAGATTGTGCCATCATAAGATAGGTTATGGCAGACTTTAACATAAAGAATAATTTCTAATTCATTGCTTTCTTTTCCGTATTTTTTTGAAGGAAAGAGGGCCGGTTTACTTATCGCATAACTATTGTGACCGTGCAATATGAAGGAGTAAGATGATGATAACTGCGACATTAATTGTGAGGATAATTGCAAGTTGTGATAGCGGTTCTGATACTGATAGAAGCCCGGAAAGCCAGGATTGTGAAGTTTGATGGATCTTCCAGTAAGCATAGGCATCAACCAGTATTAACGGTAAAATAATAAATTTCACGAATGATTTGAATACTCTGCTTTTATTTGCTCGTCTTTTTATTGCCGCCATTTAGTTCGCTCTCATGTCCCGTTTTATCCTGTCATCCTATCCGCTTTATTTTCAAGTGAAAATCGCACGTATTTGATTATTCGATTATCTGCAAGATGCTTTTTCTCATAATTCGTCTTGATGTAAAGATCTTCATGTCGTTCTTCATCATTATGGACATCATCAATTGTTTCTTCAACGGTGCAGCTGTTGTCCCTCAATGATCTGAGACTGAACTCAAATAGGGGGGTTGAATCTGTTTTAAGGTGAATTATCGCTCCATCTTTTATCACCTGTTTATAGGAATTCAGATATCGGGTAGCGGTAAGCCTCTTATTAGCACTACCATTCTTCAAGAAAGGATCAGGAAAGGTTATCCAGATCTCATCGATTTCATTTTTCGCAAAATAGTGAGCAAGGTCAAGTATTTCTATGCGGAGGAATGCTACGTTAGTAAGGCCTCGCTCTTGTGCCACGACACATCCTGACCATAAACGTGGGCCTTTCATATCAATACCGATAAAATTTTTATCAGGATATTTCTCTGCAAGTGCAATGGTATAATCACCTTTACCGCATGCCAACTCCAGGGTTATTGGATTGTTGTTCTTGAAATAATCTTTCGCCCAGCTCCCATGAAATCGAAAATCATCCTGTTTCGGTTGATCGGTGAATTGTATGAGATTGTCAAATTCCTCAAGTTCCGCTAATCGCCATAGTTTCTTTCTTCCCACAGTCACATCTCCAATGAAACTCATAATTCGTTAATAGTCATTTGTCACTCGCAAATCAGTGCAAACTGATATTTACTTGGTTTGTGGCAAGACGCTTTTTAACCTTATCAAGGCGAGCTTTTTGCGGATAGGGTCTTTCCACTTACACCAATCCTCATATTCAATGTAGGGGAATAGCCTGGTAAACGCTTTGTTGATTTCCGGTGATAAATCATAAGCTATATCACTGCTTGAAACTGCTGTTGTTAAATGTCCGTCTTTAACTACCAGATACCATCTCCTCTCTTTCCGTTCAAACCAGAGTATAAAAGGTTGTTGATATTTGTTCTCTTTTGACATCTCCCATCCGGACAGCACTATTTTAGCAGTACCCATTCCATTTTCAATATACAGATTTGCAGATTTGTACAGGTGCCAGTTTATATGTTTGTATGGGTTTGGCATGCTTGCCGGAAGGATTTTATTCTCCTCTAAAATTCTAATAATGTCATTTCTGTTTTTCTCAACGAGCTTTTTGAACTCTGCTGCTGCGACCCTGTCTATTTTTTCTACTATAGCATCATTAGATTTGGATTTATTTACGGGCGTTTGTTCACCCTGCCCACAGCCAAGTGCAGATATTAACAAAAGGAAAAAAGAAATACTCCATGTTAATTTAATATTTGGGGAATTCAAAGTGGCTACGAAGCCACTAATACGCCATCTTTCATCATTCATCACTTTTGATCTCCTTTGCGCCCTGGTTTATTCCAATCAAGTATTTTTCTCGTGTTATTCCGTGTGCTTTCATGGTTAAAACTCATGGTCATTTATGGAATACGCGATAAAGTGATCATGGAAAACTAAGGGAATCGTAACATTATATTTTTATCTTAATCCGTTGTCCATATCCATTTCTTTATTAGTACTTAAATAAATATAATATACATCTCCTTCCGGAACTTAAACTATAATGACACTTGCACCTACATTTAGTATATGATAGACTCCCTTTCGATTATGTCTGCTTTTCTGAAAATGGCTTGAGTGCCTTACTCAAAAAATTGTTTTCACAGAAAATCATTTTGTAGTCTATTTAAAAGCAAATAGAGAAGTTATCAGAGTGTCCTATCACTTCTCCTGAAAAACGGAAATTACAACGTAACATACACGAATAATCAAAAATAGGAGGCTTTCTAATGCGATTGCTTGTACTGTTCATCACCCTTGCATTTCTAATTCCTGCAAGTGTTGTATCTGCAGAAGTATCTCCAAAACAAGTGCTTAAACAATATTTCGCTATTTCTTCTAAATTGTTCCCACCTCAGCTTGAAATGAGCATTGATGAAAGAGTTTCATTGACTAAAAAGAGGGAGGCTTTCTGGCATAAGAAAAGGAATAGTAATAAGGACTTTCTATTTATCAAACAGAATGCAAAATTCCCCTTTACAATAAAGGAGCTTACTGTTGAAGATGAAGGTCATGTTGCTTCAATGGAGGTGATATTTACTCCCGATAAAGGCAGTCTGGTTGCTGCAGCACCAATGTATATGGCTACTAGCGGCATTTATGAAATGAGACGTGATGAAGAATGGAAGCTGGTTGCGTTTAAGAAAATCATTACGAAGCAGAAACGCCCTGTTGGCCCATCAGCCTCTATCGAGGATGTTCTTTCCGGCCATCATGATTTGCTGGCATCCATATATCCACCAGATAAGAGCAAACTTCCACAGAATGAGTTAATTTCGACACGGGCAAAAATCAGTACTCTATGGGTAAAGAAGCGTGCAAGCGCCTCCCAAATGAGGACAGATAAAGTACCATCTTTTTTTTATGATGTTTACAAACCAACAGTGTGGAAGATATTGGATTTAAATGAAGATGGTAATAGTGCCGTTGCACGTATTGAAATGGCCGTTGGAAGTGAAAATCAGATACGGCTGAACAGGGGGGGATTCACCCGTCAGGTAGAGTACTCTCTTGTCAGAAAGGATGGCGAATGGTATATGTCAGCTTTTCAGGATATTACGGCATTGGCAGAAGGTAAAGTACGAGAAGAAGCTGATCAACAAGCAGCAGTGAAAAAGCAGAAACTGGCAGTAGCTGCGCCAGGCCAAGATGGTGGAGGGAGAGAGATGTTAGATGCTTATTTCAAGCAATTACAAAATTATTATCCTCCGGGTAGTAACGCTCCTCCAGGGAACCCTATGATCGTTGCTGACGAGACGCAGAAATTCTGGAAAATGGATAACCGAAAAGCGCGCTCGTCTCATGCTCGAAGCATGTCCATTTTCATGCTCTTCAGGCCAACTGATTGGACTGTTAAGGATTTTTCACAAAGTGGTGATACGGCGACAGCCAGAGTCTCTTTTACCATAGGTGTTAAGAGAATGATCAAACTCAATAAAGGAAGTCCGACTAAATCAGCTAATTATACATTGAAACAGGTTGCCGGGAAATGGTTGATTACCGGTTTTGACGCTGATCGATAAATGATATTCAAGAAATTTTGGTAAGAAGGAGTGTTCATGAGGAATTCTCACTATCTCAAATCTACTGTTTTAGCGGTGACTACGTTTTGCATGCTTTTTCTAACATCTCTGGCTCAGGCTGGCCAGGGACCTTCCGTACAGGAAATGTCACCGTTAAATCAGACTGCTTTCCAACATCTTGCACAGAAATTGTCTACTTCCGATGTTACGAATATTGAAATTGTTGCGACATTAACACCGGGCAATCTACAAATACCGAAAACTTCCCAAATGTCTATTGTTAATACTTCCGGACAACAGACAGATTCATCCATCACTCCTGAGATTGATAGCATTTCCGGAGTGCTGAGTTTTGTAACCCTCACACCTGGAATGGATCTTGGAGATTCTGCGTCCAATGGTGTTGCTTGTATTACGCTGCCAGTGAATTGGGCAAGCAATCGAGTGGATATTTCGTTGGGAACGGGTGGTGGGAATGAATACAACTCTTTTTATCTCGTTGAGGTGCTGCTGACTAACAAATGTGATACCATAGGAACACTTCAATGGGAGCTGAGAACTGACTCAGGCTATAAACAGGAAATTGCTGATATTACACTCTCGACAAGTGTTCCGGAACGTTATCTGTTAACTAACTTAATTTCTTTAGGGCCACTTCATAGCGCTTCAATCGGCAGTCAACCCATTCCAGGGGAAACCCGTAAACTGACATTCCGCCTTGCTAATAACTGGAGGGGGTCAAGTAACCTGACTTCCTTTGGATTTAAACACTTTCGTGTTTACCGGATCAGTATCGGGTCTACTCCTGACTCATCGCTGCCAACAGGTACATTGACACCAAAACCCGGAACTGATACATTGTTGCCTACAGGTACGTTAAAGCCACAGCCCGGATCTGATACAGCATTACCAACGGGCACACTGAAGCCACGACCTGGAAACGATACAGCATTACCAACGGGCACACTGAAGCCACGACCTGGAAACGATACAACATTGCCAACCGGTACATTGAAACCACGGCCTGGAGCTGAGACCTCATTGCCAACAGGTACATTGAAGCCACGACCTGGAACAGACACGACGTTGCCAACAGGTACGTTGAAGCCACGGTCTGGAACTGATACCTCACTGCCGACAGGTACATTGAAACCACGACCCGGTACAGACACGACGTTGCTAACAGGTACAGTTCAACCTGTACCAACAGGTTCTGGTAACAGAGGGGGAGTATTTCTACCGGAAACAGATACAGAAGTGAAGACACAGTTTGAATCCGGAGATCCTGATCAACCTGTTTGGACAGGGAATAGTGTTCATGATAAAGAGAAAGAAAAACAGAAGAGTTTATATGAACAAATGGAGCTTGAGAGAAAGAACCGAAAAATAGAACGCAAACAAAAACTTACACAGAAAGAACAAGAAGCGTTGGAAGAGCGTAAGGTGAAATTGCAAAAAAGAGAAGCTGAGAAAGCCAGACTGGAAGCCATTAATAAACAGCGTGAAGCTGAAAAAGCAATACGTAAAGCAGATCGTAAACAAAAAGCTTTAGAGGAGCTCGTAACTGAAGATAAAGAGCAACTGACGAAGGCGAGGCAATCTGCTCAATTAGCGAAAGATGAGGCTTTGGCTAAACAAGAAGAGGCTGACAAGACCAAAGCTTATTCTGAACGGTTACAAAAGACTCTGGTGGAGACACAAAAAATTGAGGCAGAGAATAAGGATAATAAAATAAACACAAATCCTGTTTATAGGCAAAAAGGAGAAAAGAAATAGGTTTTTTTTTACGGATCTTGGTATTAACAAAGTTTTATTTAAAGGAGATTAAGAATGTACCGACTTGTTTTCATACTGCTTTTTATTATCTTTTTCGCCTCCACTCCCCGGGCTTTTAGTCATTCAAGTGGAGTATACGACTTTGATAGTGATGGTGTCACAGATGCATCTGATTGTAATCCTGATGACCCGGGAATTTCTCAGCTAATGCCGGATGCATATGGTGACGGTATCGATAGTAACTGTGACGGTGCTGACGGGATAGATTCTGATGGTGACGGATATCCTACCGAGTTGGATTGTAATGAACGGAATTCTTCAATATATCCTGATGCGACAGAGATCCCGGGAAACGGGATAGATGAAGATGGTGATGGAGTGGATTGGGCAGGATAGTGATAGCTTAGTCATTTAGGCGTTTAAGGATTACTCAATCAACGAATGGCGATCAATATTTAACGTCTGCCTGCATTCCATTTTCGTGGTTGAGCTCATGGCCATTTTTGTTGTTGTGCGGGTTCGTCAAGTTCTACAAATTGTTCTTGTGTTATCACGGGTCCCGGTTCCTCCGGTCCAGTTGTTTTTGTTGCCGGTCTTTGCATTTCCGGTGCGTTAAACTGCATCTCAAAAAGTCTTTTGTATAATCCGCCATTTGCCAGAAGCTCCTGATGTTGACCGGTCTCTACGATCCTTCCGTTTTCTAAAACAACGATCAGGTTTGCATGCAGAATCGTTGAAAGCCTGTGGGCGATTACAAAGGTAGTACGGTTTTTAACCAGACGATAAATGGCATTCTGGATAAGCTGTTCTGTCTCAGTGTCTACAGAGGAGGTCGCTTCGTCCAGGATCAGTATTCGAGGATTTGCAAGGATGGCACGTGCAATGGCGATTCGCTGCTTCTGCCCCCCGGAAAGCTTTACTCCCCGTTCACCAATTAACGAGTCATAACCATTTGTCAACTCAACAATAAATTCGTGGGCATTAGCTGCCTTTGCCGCTTCCTCTATTTCTTCGTCAGATGCATCAGGGCGTGCATAGGCTATATTAACCTTAAGCGTATCATTAAAGAGAAAGGTTTCTTGGAGCACTATGGCCATCTGCTTTCTCAGGGAGCGGAGCTTGACGTCTTTTATGTTGTTACCGTCAATAATAATATCTCCTTTATTTGGATCGTAAAATCTGGGTATAAGGTTCGTGAGGGTGGTCTTGCCACTGCCGCTGGGTCCCACAAAGGCAATCATCTGTCCTGGTAACGCCTTAATATTAATATCACTTAAGACTTCAGGGCCTTTATCGTACATAAAGTGAATGTTCCTGAATTCCACCGTACCGTGTACCTTTGGCAAATCAATAGCGTTGGGTGCATCTTCCAGCTCAGCGGGAGTATCCAGTACCTCGAAGACACGTTCAGTGGATGCAATAGCGCGTTGTACCTGACTATAAAAACGTGTTAAACCGGTAATAGGGCCATACATCATTTGAAGATACGGAAAGAATATGACAAAAGTACCGGCAGAGAGCTGGCCTTGAAGTACCTTATAACCACCAAAGCAGATCACTACTACAGCCCCCACTTCAGTAATCAGGTCTACGATAGGACGCATTGTGTGAAGCAGTCTTAAAATACGGACATGCAAAAAGTAATTTTCATAGTTTTTGTGTTTGAACCGTTCCAATTCCTCTGGCTCTTTTGCAAAGCTGGCAATGACGCGAATACCGGAAATATTGTCCTGGATTAATGAATTAAGATCACCGGTTTTTTGCCTGAGGGTACGGAAAATTTTTCGTATCCTTTTTCCGAAATTATAGGTACACAGAGAGATAAAGGGACAGACAAATAAAACAATAGACGTAAGCTGCCAATCGAGTTTCATGCAGAAATAGATTATCCACGCAAATTTAAACATATCCGTTATAAAGGTGATTACCGGACCGACAATTGCCTGCTCCAATGCATTAACATCGTTCATGAGGCGGCTCATAATATCACCTGTTTTGTTGTTCTCAAAATAGTTTAAGGGAAACCTCTGGATGTGGCCATAGAGCTGGTTCCGCAAATCATAGACAAGCCTTTGCCCCAGCTCAGTTGTAATATAGCCATGGGCCATAGTAATTCCGCTGCCGAAGGTATGCATAACCAGAAAGCTGGCACCGAGAAATATAAGCATAAAAACAGTGGAATCATAATCCTCAAACCAGTGTTCATGGACATGGTCAGAAGCAGTTAACAGTGGTTTTGACAGGGGGATTGGGCTTGTGTGTCTTTCCGTTATACCGTCAGTATCAATTTCATTGTTTTGATAACTGGTATCGGTATTCTTTATTAATTTATCTGCTATTTTGATTTCATCTACAACAATACCAAGTATCTGTATTGGAAGAACAGCAATGTATGCGCTGATTACCGAAAGAAGTAGGACAAGCAACGTCCTGCGCCAGTATGGAACCAAATAACATAATAATCTGAAATATGTAGTACTATCAGGTTTGCTTGTTGGTATAGTATTTGTGATTTTATTAAAGCTCATATTAAAAATACATAAACTAATTAATGCTAAGTTTCCATGATACTAAATAAGTGTCGAATGAACAATGTCAAAGAGGGGATTTGGTAAGAATTGCAGAAGTTGTTTCAGCTGTTAAACAGATAGCAGGTACGGGAACGACACTTTCAATTAAGATATTTATCTTTATATATTTAATTCAAAGGGTAGAATTAATATTACTTTTTATAGTAAAAAAATACTTTCATTTTTGTATATAACAATTCAAATTCATTTCTTTCAAGGAGATAAACGATGGTACAAAATAGAGTAAAAGTTGCTGTTACGGGAGCGGCAGGACAAATCGGTTACGCACTGCTGTTCAGGATTGCATCCGGTCAGATGTTTGGGCAGGAATGTGAAGTTGAACTTCAGCTTTTAGAGCTTGAGCCTGCACTGCCAGCACTTCAAGGTGTTGCAATGGAACTTGATGATTGTGCTTTTCCTTTACTCAAAAAAATTACCTGTACCAGTGATATGGATGTGGCATTTAAGGATGTTAACTGGGCCATTTTAGTTGGTTCAGTGCCAAGAAAAGCTGGAATGGAAAGGTCTGATCTGCTCAAAATTAATGGTGGAATCTTTACCGGTCAGGGTAAGTCTATCAATGACAATGCTGCGAAAGATGTTCGTGTTTTTGTCGTCGGTAATCCCTGCAACACTAACTGCCTCATTGCTATGAATGCTGCCAAAGATATTCCAAATGATAGGTTCTTTGCCATGACAGCCCTCGATGAGAAAAGGGCGATTACTCAATTGGCTCAAAAGGCGGGGGTAGACACAACTGAAGTGAAGAACCTTACCATATGGGGGAACCATTCTGCTACTCAATACCCTGATTTTTATAATACAAAAATCAGTGGAAAGCCTGCCCATGAAGTCATCACAGATGAGACATGGTTGCAGGAGGAATTTATTAAAGTAGTCCAACAACGTGGCGCTGCCATTATTAAGGCCAGAGGGTTCTCATCAGCAGCATCGGCAGCCAACGCATGTGTGTCTGGTGTTAAAAGACTGGTTAACGATACTCCGGGTGGAGAAACGTTCTCTATGTGCCTGGCTTCAAAGGGTGAATACGGTGTTGATAAAGACCTGATCTTCTCTTTTCCCTGCCACGTGAAAAATGGTGAAGTTAATGTTGTTGATGGTATTGCGCACGGAGAGTTTGGTAAAGAAAAGTTCTCAGCAACATTGAAAGAACTGCAGACAGAAAGGGATACTGTCAAAGAGATGGGATTGATTTGATAGGATGCAACTAAGTTTGAAGTGTCTAAAGTGAACTAAAGTGCCTAAAGTTAAAAGATGAAATTTTGCTTTTTACCACAACTTTAGCTCATTTCAAACTTTAGTCACTTTTAACTTTTTAACCTGTTAAACACAATATGTTTTGCCAGAATGGTCTGAGAGATACCCCTGGCAAGCATGAGAAGGGTTAAGGCCAACCATAAGGCATGATTTCCCATTACGTTGTGGAAAAGATAGTATGCAGGCAGAAAAAAAAGAAATGTGGACAGAAGCATGGTGTTTCTCATCGCCTTTGACGCAGTAACCCCTATATACACTCCATCCCAGATAAATGGTACGGCATGGATAATTGGTGCAATAATTAACCATCCCATAAAAGGCACTGCTGCATTTATTACTTCTTGATTATCTGTTAATATTTGCAGTATCTCCTTGCCAAAAAAATAGAAAGAAAAGACAAGTACAATGCTTATGCCAATACCCCATTGAAAAGATACTCTTATTGCGTTTCTAAAATTCCCTGCATCACCAGCACCAAAATATTTTCCAACAACCGATTCAGCGGCAAAAGAGAACCCATCAATCCCGTAAGCACTTAGCATTATGAATTCGAACAAAATAATATTTGCGGAACCTAAGATTATTCCTTCCTTACCGGACTGTACCTTGAAAAATGAAAAAGCAAACATAAGGCAAAGAGTTCGTATGAAGATATCAGAATTTGCCATGAGAAATTTCTTCATCTTGCCAATATCAAACAAGTCCAATCTGTCCCAAAAAGGGAGCATATGTCTGTAGTTTTTGTAAAAGAATGCTAATGCCAGTATTAATCCGCAATATTGTGCGATCAATGTACCTAATGCCACACCACCAGACGTCATCCCCGCAACCCTTACAAACCAGTAACTGAAACCGATGTTGAGCAGGTTAACCGTTATCGTAAGGATCATCGGGATTCTGGCGTTCTGCATACCAAAGAACCAACCGGTAAATGCAAAGAGGGATATTGTTGCCGGAGCTGCCAGAATCCTTATATTGAAATAATCTGTCACATATGCGTTAACTTCCGGGGTTGTTCCGATTAAGAGTAAACTCAATTTCAACAGCGGAGTTTTCAATGCTATCAACAATAACGCGCCTACCATAGCAATTAACAAAGCTCTGCCTAGTATCAATAAACACTCTTTTTTGTCCTGCCTGCCAAATTCCTGCGCAGTAAAACCGGTAGTTCCCATTCGTAGAAAACCAAAACCCCAATACACAAAATTAAATATCATCACTCCAAAACCGATGGTAAGGATATATTCTGCTGAATCAAGGTGACCCATTAAGGCCACATCTACCAGGCTCAAGAGTGGGATAGAAAGATTGCTGATTATATTTGGGATTGCAAGTCTGAGAATTTCTCTATTCATAAACAGTGTATAAAATATTCAATCAAGTTTTAGAGTGGCTAACTTACCCCTCTAATGACGAGAAGCGCAGGCTAAAGCCTGCGGCTACAGGAACTAATCAAATAATTGTTCAATTGAGAACCATGAATTACAAGTTTAACAGAAAAAAGTGTAAGATTGACAAAGATATTTAAAAAACTGCTTGTATCTTGTTTTTATGGAATATAATAAACAGTTAATGTAGAAAGACGGTGGTTCTGGACAATTCTATTCTAAAACAGGGTAAATAGTGAATGTACTCCTGATCATTACAAATCGATATCGTGGACCAATACCGGTAATGCCTCTCGGCGCATGTCTTGTTGCGGAGTCCTGTGAACGGGCAGGTCATCACGTTCAAATATTGGACCTTATGTTTGAAAGGGACCCTTTACATGCCTTGGGATCTGTTATTGATAAAATCAAGCCTGATGTTGTAGGGATTTCTCTGCGCAATATCGATAATAATGACATGCAGCATCCCGTTGCGTTCTATAAGGATTTGACATCACTTATGGAGACTGTTCGCGGGAAGACGGA
This sequence comes from Candidatus Scalindua sp., assembly GCA_018670825.1. Taxonomy (GTDB): domain Bacteria; phylum Planctomycetota; class Brocadiia; order Brocadiales; family Scalinduaceae; genus Scalindua. The sequence continues at coordinate 16,963 of JABHIW010000063.1, forward strand.
TGCGACAGTTGTTCTGGGTGGTGCCGCAGTTGGTGTAATGCCGGAAGCACTGATCCGTTTTACTGAAGCGGACTGGGCAGTATTGGGTGATGGAGAAATTGTTTTTCCAAAAGTACTGGATATGTTGTCAAAGAATATGATACCGAAAGATATCGCCGGTGTCGCCTGGATTGAAGAAACTGGTTTCAGAATAAATACCGGCTTTGTAGATCGTTTTTCCGGTAACGGTTTAGTACCGAACTTTAGTCGTTGGATAAATTTACCTGCTTATATTTCCCGGTTTTCCCCTGTGCCTATTCAGACCAAACTGGGATGCCATTTTAAATGTGTTTATTGTACTTATAGAAAGATCGAAGGACAGGATTATCGGTTATGTGATCCTCAAGCTATAGGAGGGGAAATCATGGATCTTGAAAAAAGTGGGTTAAGAGATGTTGAATTTGTAGACAATGTATTTAATTCTCCCTATGATCACGCAATTGCATTATGTGATGCTATCGCAAAGGTTCGAGCAAATGTCCGGCTTCAAACAGTGGAGTTAAATCCGTATTTTGTGGATGATAATCTTATTGGAGCAATGGAACAGGCAGGTTTTGTCGGAATTGGTATTACTGTTGAGAGTGCTGCCGACCCTGTTTTAGATCGTTTGAAGAAAGGTTATACTGCGAGGGATGTATTCAAGTCATCCGAGGTCATTCAACGCCACAGGATACCGTGCCTCTGGGTATTTATGTTCGGAGGGCCTGGTGAAACTGAAGAGACGGTGCTGGAAACCCTCCGCTTTGCAGAGAAGAGCATCGGTCAGAGAGACGTTGCACTCTTCATGATTGGGATACGTATTTATCCGGGTACTGAACTTGAAAATATTGCAAGGATAGAGGGTGTATTAACCCTGCCTGCCTATGAAATGCTTGAACCGGTATTTTACTTGTCTCCATCTATTAATAAGGAATGGTTACTGAAAAAAGTTCACAACAGTATGGCAACACACATGAACTTTATTAATCCGAATGCTATTAGCCTTCCATTTCTTCCCGCAATTAATTTTGTAGGATACCGGTTGGGAGTAAGGCCTCCACTCTGGAAAAATACACGTTACATTCGCAGAGGGCTCAAATGGTTAGGAATGGATTTATAATCTTATCCGTATAGATATTTTTGAAAAATTTGAGATAAAAAACATTTTAAAGAAAGTGGATCCCTACATATGAAGAATGAAAGTGTATCTATAGCTTCTCTCGGTCTCGCCACTCCACCTTATGCAGTAAAGCAGTCAGAAGCAGAGGCATTTCTGAGAAATCATTATTCGAAGGTTTTAGAACCAAAGAGCCTGTCGAAAATGATTAAGATCTTTGCTCATCCGAGTGTATTAAACAGGTATATTGCCGTGAAAGATCTTGAGTGTCTCGTGAACGAAGATCAGGAATCTCGCATTACTCGATTTACGCACTGGGCTGTGGAACTTTCGTCACAGGCGATAAAAAATGCCCTTGTGCTGGCAGAGATTACAACAGACGAAATTACCGGATTAGTGGTGAATACCTGTACCGGTTACATCTGCCCGGGTATTTCAACGTATCTCTTGGAAAAACTGGGTTTATCAAATAACATAAGGATACACGATCTTGTGGGGAGCGGTTGTGGCGGTGCTATTCCAAATTTGCAGGTTTGCAGAGATATGATACAAGGGAATAGAGACGAGGTAGTCGTGAGTGTCTCAGTAGAAATTTGCACTGCAACATTCCAAATGGCAGATGATTTGAGTCTGATTGTTTCAAATGCACTCTTTGCTGATGGTGCATCTGCTGCAGTTCTCTGGAGTTGTCCCGGTGCATTAAAACTGGTTGCATCAGCGAGCAGGTGTAACACTAGATATCGTGAAGATATACGATACATATACAGAAACGGTCAGTTGCATAACCAGCTTTCATTACAATTATCAGAGTTTGCCAGTAAAACGGTTGCCACAGTGGTGAATGACCTGTTAACACCCAGGGGGCTGAAGCAGGAAGATATTAATCACTGGGCATTTCATCCGGGAGGGGAAAAGGTGATCAATGCGATCAGGGATGAATTGGGTATTTCGGAAATAAAATTACAAGCGACCCGTGATATCCTTGCAGGATATGGAAATATGTCGTCTCCTACAGTCCTGTTTGTTTTACGTGAGATTTTAAGCAAGGGTGTTGCTCCCGGTGATTGGTGTGTAATAGTTGCTTTCGGTGCCGGGCTGAGTGCTCATGGGTTTCTGCTGAAAGCATAGCGACAGTAAGCGGTTGACTGCCCGTTTGGACAGGTTAGCAGATAGAATGAATACAGAGAAAGACCTTTTGATAGATAATACTCGATATATGTTACTAATGTGCAGGTGTATCTAACCATTTCAAAATAATCAATTCATAAATATTCCTTTTCCGTTTTAACCAATCATTCCGTTAAATACATTACGTTTCTTTTTTTTATCATGTCCTTCGTGTGCTGCTGTAAGTAAATTTTTACATGCCTCTTTCTTCTATACGTATTTCATAATATTTCCCTGTAGTGTTCGGTTAGGTCTTTGCGTGCATTGCTTTTGTCATACCAGAATTCCTCTATCGGGTATCTAAGAGGCTCGTTCATTCTGGATTCCCGCTGAAAACATGCGAGAATGACAGCTTTGGGGTAATAATTTAAACAGGTAAAAACCTAACAGGACGCTACTGAATTTTTCCAGGATAATTAATCAATTTCTTTGCACCAGATAGCAAAACATAACTGATTAATATTACAAGTTGCTAAGAAATTATAATCTTTGTTAAGGATGAATAGTTATGAGAAACTCATTTTTTGGATTATGTATCGCTTTAGTGATAGCGTTGTTGATTGGTTGTGCTCATCCACAACGTCATGTAAAAAGACCGGCAAAACCACATGTACATGCCGTTTGGATCCCAGGACATTACGCATCAGCAGGGAAATGGATACCGGGACATTGGAGGAGATAGAGGGAAGAGACAGGGAAAATGAATTACTATTGAGGAATTACGATTTAGGGGATTAATTGGACGCTGATTTATGTGGATAAAAGAATTAAAGGATTGAGAACGTCGAAAAGGTAAAAGTTTAAGGTGAGAATTCAGAAAGGAAAGATAGGTTTCCGTCCCCACCAGAATGTTCGTCACTCACTAATGGTTGGTTAACGGAAGGACAGACAAGTACGATTAACAATATGGTGGTTGTTACAAAGAACGTGGGGGAAGAGTGCTGAAAGCAATGAAAACGGCATAACTGTCGTTTGTGATATTACTGACGTTATAATCCCAGACCTTCGCAATATTTTGCGAAAGCGACTTCACGGCAGTCAGGTGCAACATTTACCATCTCTGGTGCAAGATCTGTATTTACAAGCCTGTTGCTGCCACTATCCAGCAGCCCGCTAAGTTCAGTTACAGACTCTGCCAGCTGCTTTCTGATTGAAGCAATATCATCAAGACCATTCAGGCCGCCCAGATTGGACAGGATGGCATGAGGAGTTAAATCCTTGCCAACCGGAAGGTTTGTGTTTATGAATGCCAGAGAACCGGTATCATTAATTACGGTTCCTTCACTCTTTAACGGGTCTGCAAGTGGTAATTGAGCATCAGGTGTAACACCGTTTTTAAAGTTGCTAATGGTAATTACTTTAGTAGATTCCTTTGTTTTGTTTTCTAGATGAGCCCCTACCAACAGTATGCAATCAGCATCTGAATTATCCCAGACCACTGCGCCCATTTTACTCAAAAGCGAGACATTCGCACTATTCTTTAATTTGGCATACGGGAATTTGTTTGGCTCTGATTTTTCTCCAGTAATATAGTAGAGAGTACCATTCTTTTCGTCACAGAGAGCTTTTGCAGTAAAAAGTGTTTCGATCGTTAATTTAGGCGAAACTATCACCGCTACTTTACCGGCAGTGTCCAGAATGCCTTTAGCACTACTCAATTGTTCCGTCAGTTCATTTTCAGTAAATACAATGGCTTTGTTCTGAAGGTGATTTGTGAACCTGCCTTCTCTACAGATCATGGCACCGTTTACAGGGTCGTTATCAACACTCTGTATCTTTGTTATCAAACCCTCTTTTGTATGAACCTTTATTGCACATCCTCTCGGACATGAAGGACAGGTACTGATCATCACATCGGTCACCCATGGACCATATTCCTTACCGGTGTTTTCGGACGTGGCCCCGGTAGGGCATACATCAATACACATTCCACATGCATCACAGTCAGTATTCTGAAGTGGATCTTCGAAATTTGGCGCAACTTTGGTAACAAAACCTCTATTAACAAAAGAGAGTGCAGAAATTTCTCTGGCTTCTCTACATATTCTGACACAACTGGCACAGGTAATACATTTGTCCGCTTCGATGCTGACTAAAGGATGCCTGGTATCGACGTCATATTTTCTCCTGTCACCCGTATACTTTACATCTCCTATTCCATATTCTGTGGAGTAGTTCCTGAGATCACAATCAAACTTTGCTGTGCAACCACATTCTATGCAGCGCGAAGCCTCCGCCATTGCCTGTACTTCGTCAAATCCTACGTTTATCGCATCATATCCACCTGATGCCATGCGGACGTCAGCTGGATGTGTAGATTCCAGCGCTCTCTTCTGATGAGTATATCTGGGAGAGTAGTCAGCCATATCGAGGTCTTTTAACCTTCCAGCGGTAATTTGATACTCTTTTTTGATTTCAACTTTGGCACCACTGAAGTAGAGATTGATTGCTTTGGCCGCCTGTTTTCCTTCAGATACAGCACGAATTACCGTATCCGGTCCGAAAGCGCAGTCTCCGGCCGTGAATACACCTTCTATCGATGTTACCATAGATTTTTCATCATATTTAATGGTATTCCATCTGGTACATTCCGGTACTTCTTTCTCATCTTCTATACAGGTAAGATCAGGGTTCTGTCCAATAGCAGCAATAATCAAATCGAATTCAAGCTCCTCCTCACTGCCTTCAATTGGTTTTGGTCTTCGTCTACCGGATTCATCAGGATCACCGAGTTCCATCGAAATGACTCTCATACCTTTTGCCTTTCCATTCTCCTCCAACACTTCTACCGGAGCGGTCAGCAACCTGAATTCTACACCTTCTTCAATAGTTTCGTCTTGCTCATGTTGCAGAGCAGGGATCTCTTCCTGTGATCTTCTGTAAAGCAGAGTGACGTCTTCTGCTCCAGCTCGTTTGGCAACACGACAACAGTCCATCGCAGTATCTCCACCTCCGATAACGGCAACCTTCTTACCTACATTTACCTCTTCACCCAGTACCATCTTGCGCAGAAAATCTATTCCTCCGATTACGCCCGGTATATCTTCATTTTTCACCATCATCTTTTTGGCCTGATGCGCACCTATAGCTATCAGTACAGCACCGGCACCGTTCTTTTTGAGATCGTCAATGGAAAAATCCTTACCCAGTCTCTTATTATGATGAACCTTTACACCAAGGTCAATAATCGCACTGACCTCTTTATCAAGTTTGTCCCACGGTAGTCTGAATCTTGGTATGCCGTACCGTGTCATACCTCCCAACTCAGGCAGGGCTTCATATATATCGACAGCATGTCCCTCTTGTCTCAGGAAATAAGCAGCTGATAGCCCGGCAGGTCCTCCACCAACGATAGCTACTTTTTTACCGGTGTCAGGCTTTGTTTCAGGTAGAAACGGGCCATGCTCCAATTCGTATTCGGAAGAGAATCTTTTCATGGGGTTAATGGCAACCGGTTCGTCAACAAGACCTCTTCTGCATTGAGCTTCGCACGGATGAGGACAGATCCTGCCACAGATGACAGGCAAAGGGTTTACTTCTTTGATTAGTTTAACGGCAGCAGGAAAATTTCCGTTTGATATATGAGCGATGTATCCCTGAACATCAACATTTGAAGGGCATGTGTCTTCACATGGTGCAACGCAGTCTCCACTGTGATCAGAAAGAAGCAGATCAAGGGCCATCTTCCGGGTTGTCTTAATGGCCTCAGTATCAGTCCTGATAACCATACCCGGAGTGACAGTCGTGCTGCAGGCCGGTATCATGTTCCTCGCCTTCTCCACCTCTACAACACATAGAAAACAACTTGTATATGCCTTTAATCTATCATCAAAACAAAAAGTTGGTATATCAATACCCTGGCTTTTTGCCGCTTCTCTGATTGTCGCATTAGCTGGGACTTCTATTTCATTGCCATTTAATGTTACCGTTACATTCTCACTCATTATCAATACCTGGCGCTTATATTAATTAAATTATAAATTTTATTCTACTGTAATAGCTTTTGAGTTGCATACTTCAAAACACATTCCGCAGTTTATACATGCTACCTGATCAATGACATAAGAACCTTTTACTTTCTTTTGTCCTGTTATCGCATTAACAGGACATTGAATCTCGCATAAGGAACAGCCAGTGCAATCGGTAGAAACAATAGTATGAGTTATCAGGCTCTTGCATACTCCGGCAGGACATCTCTTCTCCTTGATATGGGCCTCGTACTCATTACGGAAATATTTAAGTGTTGTTGCAACAGGGTTTGGCGCAGTCTGTCCAAGACCGCACAGACTGGATTTTTTGATCTGCCCGGTCAGTTCCTCAAGAGCTTCAATATCTTCCATTACACCTTGTCCGTCACAAATCTTGGTTAAAAGCTCCCTCATCCTCAGTGTACCGATTCTACAGAAGGTACATTTACCGCATGATTCATTCTGGGTAAAACCGAGGAAGTATTTGGCCAAGTCAACCATACAGGTTGATCCATCCATCACTATCATACCGCCGGAGCCCATAATGGCCCCAGTCGCATTTATTGCAGCGTATTCTATAGTAGTGTCAAACAGATTTTCAGGGATACATCCTCCTGATGGTCCGCCAAGCTGTACGGCCTTTAATGGTTTATCCGATGAAGAGCCTCCGCCTATATCTTCCAGAACGTAGCGAACCTTAGTTCCCATCGGGACTTCAACCAGACCTCCTTTTTTAATAGCTCCTGCCAGTGCGAATACTTTTGTTCCTTTAGAATCTTCTGTTCCATGAGAGGCATATGCTTTACCTCCGTTGTTGATTATCCATGGCAGGTTAGCCAGGGTTTCTACATTATTGATTATAGTTGGTTTACCGAACAATCCTTTAATGGCAGGGAAGGGAGGTTTGAATCTCGGCATTCCCCTGTCTCCTTCAATTGAAGCGATAAGAGCTGTCTCTTCACCGCAGACAAAAGCACCTGCACCTTCCTTGATTTTTATATCAAATGAGAAATTTGATCCCTGAATGTTGTCTCCCAGAACTCCGAGCTCATGTGCGTCCTTTATCGCTTTACCGAAATTCTCTACAGCGAGCGGGTATTCTGCACGTATATATGCGTAACCCTTAGATGCACCAAATGAATATGCGGCGATCATCATGCCCTCTATTACATTATGTGGGTCTCCTTCAAGGAGTGAACGATCCATAAATGCGCCCGGATCACCTTCGTCACCGTTACAGATCAGATATTTGACATCTCCTGGAGATTGTTTTGCAAAATTCCATTTAACATGTGTTGGGAATCCGGCGCCGCCTCGTCCTCTTATACTCGAAGTCTTGACCTCTTCGATAACCTGTTCGGGTGTCATCTCCGCTAGAATTTTCTTAATTGCCTTATATCCATCTCTTGCCTGGTATTCCGAAATTGATGTGGGGTCTAGATATCCGACATTTCGAAGAGCTATCCTGGTTTGATGTGCCAGATATCGCCATTTGTCCAGATCTTGGTTGTCAGGCGAGAATATCAGCTGGTTCTCGGGAAGTTCTCCGTCTCCTTTATGGAAGTTTATGATTTGCGGAACTGTCTTCTTTGTGACGTTACCGTAAATATGCCTGTTGCCATTGCCATCGTTTATCTCGGCGATTACTTCCTGATGACACATGCCGACACAACCGACAGTTCTGATATTCATTTCGGGAGCGTGCTTCTGGAAGGCTTCGATAACT
>JABHIW010000116.1 GCA_018670825.1 Candidatus Scalindua sp.
CAGAATACCTGGAGATAGTGACAGCATGTTTCTCCGTCGTGTCAGGCCTGATATATCGTTTGTAAATATCAATATAAAATGTGGAAGAGAGTGCGTTAAGGGCCGAATCAAGGGATGACATGGCCGCGGCAAGCAGTGCCGCAATCAGTAATCCCCGCAAACCGGGAGTGAGCACGGTTTTTATGAAATGGGGAAAGATATAATCAGTATGGTGTGTTGCAATAAATGTATCAACCGCCGCGTCAGGGGTAACTTTGTAAAAAGCAAAAAGGGCAGCACCTACGCCCAGAAAAAGCAATGTAATGGGGAAATTAAGTGCCGCCGTCCATAGCAACGCCTTTTGCCCTTTTTTCACATGATCGCACGTCAACATTCGCTGCACAAGGTCCTGATCGGTCCCAAGCACCGCAAAGGTTGTGAAGCACCCAAAGAGTAACCCTGCCGCAAGAGCATTGGGGTTGTTGAAGTTAAGAAAGAATTCAGGATGAGACGGTGAAGCAGAGACATGAAAAACCTTGAACTTTCCAAATTCAGACCCGATTTGAAAAAACTCGCTGAAGCCTCCTGGCATGGCTGACCAGATAAAGAACAGTGTCACGATTGCTCCACTCAGGAGAAGGAAAAACTGAAGCGCATCAGTCCATATGACTGCCTTAATCCCTCCCAGAGTAGTGTATATAAATGCTACGACTGCGATTAGTATGATTGCACTATTAAGCGGAATATCAAATACAACAGAGAGTGCTATGGCGCACCCTGCCAGTCGAACACCACTTGCAAGCAGACGGGTAAGCATAAAAAACCCGGTCCCGGCATCGCGGCTCCTTGGGCCAAATCGTTTACCAAGAAACTCATAAATGGTAGTTACCTGGCTCTTATAGTACACGCTTAATAATAGAGTAGAGACAAGAACGCGTCCGACCAGATCTCCGATCGCCAGTTGGAGGTAAACAAAATCTCCTTCAAACGCAGCACCGGGGACACCGATAAAGGTAAGTGCGGAAAGAGAAGTGGCGTAAATAGAGATCATAACAGAAACCCAGGGCATCTTACGTCCACCAAGGAAAAAGTCCTCTGTCGTACTCTCCTTTTTACCTGCGAAAAAGCCGAAGGCGATAACAACGCCTGCATAGATTAAGATTACAATCCAGTCAAGTACAGATATCATTTGTTACTCTCTAGGAAAGAAAATAGTTTAAATAAAGGATTGAATATTGATTACTAATTTGAAGCACCGCGATTTTGTCAAATGATTAGGGTTGATCCTCTTCTTTTGCTTCTTGAACATATTCGGGATCATAATCAGTCTTGCGATTCTTCAAAATCCTGACCATCTGTTTGAAATGACCTGCCCTTACTTCAAATTTGTCAGCATATTTATTTTCTATAATTGCAACTACAGCTTGAGCTCTTGTATGCTCTGAATCAACAGCAGACAAGCAATTTGGTTTTTCGCTCACTCGAGATCCCATCCATCTAGTAAACTCAAATAATTGAGCATTACTTAGTCTTTCAAGTGAATCAAGTATAATATTAGGATTTTCATATTGAGCAAATATCTCAAGATGAAGGTTTTTGTCTAGCAGGTCATTCATGCTACGTGGATCACTTTCTAGTTTCACCCAGAACTGAGATAACTCGCACTTTCCCTTTTTTTCATTGTATTTTTTATTAAGCACATCTACTTCATTGTAGAGATCTTCACAGTACACAAATCTGTTTATTCCCATGTGGACGTTAAGGCTATCGATTCGCTTCATTTTACCTTCATTATATAAATCATTGAATAATGCCCTGAACTTTTCCTTTAGTTCTACAAAATCTAGATTTAATACACCCCGTTTAATTTCACTAGTCATTCTATCTGCAATTAAAAGCAGTGTCTGTGGTTCTTTTATAATCTTTTCGACAAATAAAGCGTTATAAGTATTTTCGAAGATTTTTCTGGCATCATAGTCGTCCATATACCAGACTTTAAATGTATCCAAGTATATTTCGTAATCTTCAGTCTTTTTCCAATCTGAAAACTCTTCAACAAAGTCTTCATCTCGATAAAAACCATTCTTTACAATACTACATATACCTTTTCTTTTAACATCTTCTGTTCCTGCAAAGCTTTTGTAAAGAAGTGTTTCAGCAATTCCATCTTCTTCAGACAACTCTACACGTTCACGTCCTTTGTACAGTTCTATCCCAAGGCTTTTAATGAGCTTATATGTGTCATTGTTAAACGGATTTAATATAAGCTCTTTGTCTTCATCAGATGTACGGTACATCTCGATAAGAATAACTGTTGACATCAATGCCGTAAAGTAGTCAACGGAAGCAGTGTTAGACAAAGTGAACTTTTCATGGTTTTTATTAACAATCTTGTCCAAAAAGCTTAAAGTGGTAGATACGATTCTGATATTAGAGCACTTACTATTCTGTAAATACGAATTAATTCTTGCCTCGTTATTTTGGTAAATATCTTTGATGATTGTTTCTGATTCTTTATTAGAGAAGTTTGTTAACTTGAAAGCAGCGCCAAAAACATCTTCTGATGAATGAGTCAGTCTATATCTAAAGCCAATAGTTTTATCCTTAGTCAAATTAAAATTCTTTTTGCTTCCATCTTTGATCCTCTTCGAATTACCAATAATGAGGCACTTCGTGCCATCATGCTCAACTAGCTTGTTTATGTAGGAGAGACATACTTCCATATCTCCAGCCCAGCGTTCCATATCATCGAAGCAGATGAAAAGATTTTTACTCTTTTTAAGCCTTGTCTCCTTCCACACTTGCATTCCGTATTGAACCGCAAAGCCAATACCTCCTAGCTTAACATCCTCTGAAATATCAATTGCCGATTTACCTAAGAACCCTTTAAAAAATCCTACTGCATTTTCTCTGATAAAAGACATTGCTTTGAAGATTTCATTCTCTATGTCATTAATGTCTTTCAAACCAAAAAGAGAAACATATAGAGCCTCATCATGGCCAACTATAGGACGGATGGTGTTTTTCCAAAAGTAGGTCTTACCACAACCCCAATCACCATCAATCATGATGGCATACATAGTGTCTGCTGTATCAATATATGCCTTTACCGCCCGCTTAATATCTTTAGTTGTGCTCATTAGCTTTCTATAGAAAAATGATCTTCGTTAAGGATTAATAGGAACTGCAACCGATTTATTAATGCTTGGTTAAGAATAGTTCTTTTGGCAAGAGGGTTTATGTCATTTACGTCCATGTAATCATAAACCTTTATTTAAGATAACTTTGCCACATCAATCATATGTGGTTTAGTTTTGTATTTTAAGAATTGAATGAAATGCGATAGTAAAACCACACATCATTAAAGTCAAGGGAAATGAGTTACGGGTTACGGGTTACGGGTTACAGGTTACGAGATTCGGGTTAGGTGTTTTGTTTTACCAATATTTCCTCTTGACTTTCTTGGTGTTTTCTTGGTATTTTCATATTAGTTGTAAAGGGTGATCACTGCGTAGCGGGGGTTGCCCATTTTTCATGGAAGAATCATCAGACCATACCCCTTGTATTTCCCACATCTTTCTTTTCTGAATTTTCCTTTGATATTGTCATATTCCAGGTAATAGTTTTTCAAATTCAAGTATTTCCTACCTATAGGGGTAACAAGCGAATCAACCAGTTGCAAACCAGCAATGTTCTCCTCTTTTTTCTTTATAGCAAATTGTTGAATATATTTAGTTATTTCCTTGGGAGCCAAATATCTAGTACCGCTAATCTTTAGATTCAAATATGCCAAATCTAATTCATTGTCAAGCTGAGTATTCCTACTTTCAGCAATTATCTTACCTACTTCATTTATCTCTTTTAAATAAAATATAAATCTTTCAACAATTAAGTTGAGCGACAAAAGATAAGGATTCATTGCATTGTAACCATACTTTTCATTATGCTTTTGTTTGTCTACAATACATGCGAGCAATTCATAATCATGATTTACTATTAAATCATTAATACCTTTAAAAAAAACATTTCTAAAATATTTTTCTTTTACTCTTTCGAATCCATTCTTGTTACGTGTGTAATCTGCATAGTGGAGTATTAAATTTTTGGTTCCAAATAAACGTTCCTTAAGATTATTTAGATCTTCAGTTAGTAGCTTGTGATCTTTAATATTCAAAATACAACCGGCAAGAACAAAAGCTGGATAATTTCTATCGATATTTATTAAATCATGATCTCCTGATTCATCAAGGAATAGTGTTCTCATTTAGCAAAAATTAAAAAAGTACCGAAAGTTACTGCAAGTAGAATCCATTAAGTTAAATAGACACTATTTCTAGCTTTACTAATGCCTTGTTAAAAACTGTTATTTTTGGCAAGAAAGTTCATGTCATTTACGTCCGTGTAAGCATAAACATTTATTTAAGATAATGTACCACATAACTCTATGTGGTATAGTTTTTGTATTTTAAGATTTGAATGAAATGTAATAGTAAAACCACACATTATTAAAGTCAAGGAAAATGAGTTACGGGTTATGGCAGTCCTGAATCCTCCATTCTTGTTAATTCACGCCTGAGGCGGACGTGCCCGCCTGTCTAATTAATTATTTAGTCAGAGTTTTTTTCTCCGTGATCTCAGTGGCTTAATGTACGAAAGCAAACCTAAAGAATTGCCCTACGTGTTACGCGCAAAAACCTAACCGGATACTAATCAAGAATTATAAAAACTTTTTCTTGACAGACCGGTCTGTCTGCTATATGATGAGTCATGATTAATCAAGTTAAGGATAATCCACGAGAGAGAATAATAGACACTGCTTTACGTCTATTTTATGAGCAAGGGTATCTGGCGACAGGTATTAATCAGATTATTTCTGAATCGCAGGTTGCAAAGGCAACTTTTTATAACCACTTTTCATCTAAGGAAAATCTTTGCGTTGCATACTTGCAGGCGCGCCATATCATCTGGATGGAGTGGTTGAAAGATAGTGTCGAGATTCATACATCAACCGAAGAATGTTTGCGAGGAGTATTTGTTTTTTTAAGAGAGTGGATGGAAAGATGTAATTTTAGAGGGTGTGCTTTTTTAAATATCGCATCTGAAGTACCTACGCTGAACAATAAAATTCGGGCTGAGGTAATCAAGCATAAGGATGATCTGAAATTATATCTGAGACAATTGATCTCATTACTTAAAAATTCTCACAAACGCTATAAGGACATTAATATTGAGGCAGATGCAGATATGATATATGTATTAGTAGAAGGAGCGATTGTTGCCAGTCAGAATTATGGAGAGGTATGGCCTGTAGAAGCAGCCAAGAAGACAGCGTGTAAACTCTTGAAGATCTGAGATTTTTTTTTGGAAGACACAAGACAGACCGGTCTGTACTGCATGTTCTAAAAGGTGATTTATTGTAATTATCCGATAAGTTGAGAAAACCTATAATTTTATAACCACCCCTTCCCCCTCCTTCGCAAGGAGGGGATTAGAGTCCTCGGCGTTTTATGTCTGGGGAAAAAGAGATTTTCCTCAACTTATTGGTTAATTACTTTTTATTTTTTATTTGAATATCATTAATAAGGAGGAGCAAAAATGGGATACGGATTCTTAGTTGATACTTATGAAACTGAGCGGCTGAAAACACTTGGGGCCTGGAGTACATTTAAAGATGGGGATCTGTCAAGACGCCCTCATCCACAAGACCGGAGGGGGAGGAATGGACATGAGCAGATGGTGCATCAATGTGTGGGAGAAAATTTGTGGTTCTGTAATATGCTTGGAATTGATGTAGGAGCGCCTCCATTGCCTGAAGAGGAAACACGCCTGGAATTTATTAAACGCTATGCAGAGGATTCCGAAAAACGATTGGAAGCCCTACGTGAAAAAGATGACGCATGGTGGAAAGAGGAAGTGAAGTTCTTTGAAGTTTCACGCTCGCGGGCCTGGGTTGTCACCAGAAGGATAGCCCATACCGCACACCATCGTGGACAAATCACGATGCTGCTTCGCATGGCAGAAAGGGAAATTTACAGTACGTATGGACCCACTGCAGATACCGGTGGTTTAATGCAGAACAAGGCACCGACAATTTATCCATATTCCAGTGTTGAGGCATTGATAAAAGGTGAGACTGCCGGTGGCAAAAAGAAGGCCACTCTACCTGGCCCCGGAGATAAACCGTGCACAGAACGCCCTGATCAAACATAACAAGATGTACCGTTTCAGTATATATCTCTCAGACAGACAGATATATGAATTTGTTCATGCACATGAGAGGTGAGAGGATTTTAGTTTATCATTAGACAAATAAGATTGGGAAATTATTAAAATGTATTATGACAATCAGGTTCTTGAAAAGAGTTGTGATATACTGGCAGGGAATGGAAAAGAGTTAGAGCCGGATTTGACTGAAAAGTTGAAAAAGCTTTCCATGCAATTGAACAAACTCCTTGTTGACGGGGTAATAGTTGCCTTTTCCGGTGGTATTGACAGCGCCATGCTCCTGTGGGCAGCGAAGAGAGTGAAAGATGAGAATGGCGGCAAACTACTTGCTGTAACCACTGATAGCCCAAGCTTATCCCGGATCGAATTAGAAGCTGCGTTGAAATTTGCAAAGGAGTTGAAAGTAGAACACAAAATTGAACAAAGCGAAGAACTCCTTGACAAAAAATACGTTCAGAATGATTATGATCGGTGTTATTACTGCAAATCAGAGCTGTTTGACATTACCGGATCTATTGCGAAGAGCAATGAATATAAATGGGTATTGTACGGTTACAACTTTTCTGACGGCAGTGATATTCGACCAGGCCATAAAGCAGCATTAGAAAACAGTGTAATATCTCCGCTTGCTGACGCTGGTATGACAAAAGATGATATCAGGGTCGTTCTTCGTTCTAACCATTTAACCATTGCCGAGAAACCGGCAAGCCCCTGTTTGAGTTCCAGAATAATGACCGGTATTTCTATTACGGAAAAGCGCTTAAACGATATTGAATCCATGGAGATGATACTTAAAAAGGCAGGTGTAAAGATTTTTCGTGTACGCCTTTGCCAAGAGGACACAGAACTCTTTTTAAGGATAGAATCAGCCCCGGAAGAGATGCAAACAGTATTGGAACAGCATGAGGTGCTTGTAGCTGAAGGTAAAAAGCGTGGGTACAAATGGGTAACACTTGATCTGGAACCGTATAGGACCGGTGGTGGTGTTTCTTGAATAAAGAATTTTGCTATGAACGATAATAATATCAAGAAACTCTTAACAAGAGTAAAAAAAGGTGACCTTACAATAGAAAATGCCTTACAGAGTTTTAAGGAACTACCGTATAAAGACCTGGGATTTGCCAAGGTTGATACCCATCGAACCATACGCTGTGGTTTTCCTGAAGTGATATTTTGCGAGGGAAAGACACCAGAACAAGTCCTCAAAATTTCAGGCCAGATCATTAAACATGGGGCCGATCTATTGGCAACACGCGCTAACGAAGAGATATATAAATGTGTTGCTCAACAATATAAAAATGCCAGATATAACGACAGTGCCCGGACAATAGTTATTAAGAAATCCCGTTCAAAAAAGAGGAAGGGGTTAATATTGATTGTAACTGCCGGCACCTCAGATATTCCCGTCGCTGAGGAAGCAAGGGAGACTGCGGAAATAATGGGAAACAATGTAAAAGTACTTTATGATGTTGGAGTTGCCGGTATACATCGTCTGCTTAGTAAGCAGAAGGATATCACAGAGGCCAAAGTGCTCATAGTGGTTGCGGGGATGGAAGGGGCGCTTGCCAGCGTGGTAGGAGGAATGGTGGCTCGTCCTGTTATAGGCGTTCCGACGAGTATAGGATACGGTACCAGCTTCGGCGGCGTTACAGCTCTTTTGGCAATGCTAAACAGCTGTGCTTCAAATGTTACTGTTGTTAACATCGATAACGGTTTTGGAGCTGCTTATGTAGCTTCTTTAATAAATAGTACCAAATGATATTCTGGTATTGTAGTCGCTAACTAAAGGTTATGAAATTCGCGTTCACTATGCTGTTGTTCAATAAAATCTTATTACTTTTTTCATCTTTGTGTGCGGTGGGAAGGATATTATAAATTATGAAAATTGCTTATTTTGATTGTTTCTCAGGTGCAAGTGGAGATATGATACTTGGCGCCCTCATTGATGCCGGATCCAGCCAGAAAGAACTTATTGAAGAACTCAAAAAACTTAATTTAGGCAACTACAAATGTGATACAAAAAAGGTTATCAGGTCTTCAATTACAGGAACCAAGTTCAACGTAACGATAGATGAAGATGCGGCAAGCGATGAACATCATGGGAGAAGGACCCTCAAAAATATATCCGGGCTTATTAACAAAAGCTCTCTTAGTGAAAGTATAAAAAGAGACAGCATCAGAATTTTTGAAAACCTTGCAGACGCAGAAGCAAAGATCCATAATACTTTGCCGGAAGAGGTCCATTTTCATGAAGTAGGCGCTATTGATTCAATTATAGACATAGTTGGGGCCGTTATTGCCTTTCATGACCTTAAGATTGAAAAAATATATTTTTCTCCAATCAGGACCGGAACCGGATTTGTAAAATGTGATCATGGGCAGTTTCCAGTCCCTGCACCAGCAACTATAGAACTATTGAGGGAACATCGCGTTATTAATACAAACATTCAACGAGAGCTTACAACACCTACAGGTGCCGCTATTTTGACGACACTGGGAACTAACGTTGATATGTGCCCTGAGATCACACTTCTACAGACAGGATATGGCGCGGGCAGTCATGAAATCCCTGAAATTCCAAATCTCTTAAGAGTAATGGTTGGCGAAACAGTTGCAGCTAGTGGACAGGATGAAGTCTGGATGGTAGAAACAAATATCGATGATATGCCTGGAGAGCATTTTGGTTACTTACTGGAGAAGATATTGGATGCTGGAGCATTTGATGGGTATATAACACCAGTGCAAATGAAGAAGTCTCGTCCTGGAACTCTTATTAGCATCACAGTAGACGATGAACATCTGCCAAAAATTGAGAGGATAATATTCGATCAGTCTACAACTTTTGGTATCAGAAAGTATAAGGTCGCCTGTAAGAAGTTATGTAGAAAATTTGTCGACGTACAAACTGAATATGGCACGATTAAAGTAAAGATAGGTATGCTGAACGGATACACAAAAAATATTACTCCAGAATATGAGGATTGTAGAAAAATTGCAAACGCAAAAGAGATTCCGCTAAAACGGGTGTATAATGCGGTAATAAATGCTATACCGTCAATTAAGGAACTAAGCTGATAAGCATACAAGATACCGAAAAACCATGGTCACCTTGCTTTGTGATTATACCCATTTGAGAACAACACCATACCCCAGTCATAGAAACTAGAGGCAGCTCCGGTTTTATTAAATGCGTTGCTAAGAACATCTTTTTCTGGTAAGAAAGCTCATGTCATCTACGTCCATGTAAGCATAAACATTTATTTAAGATAACTTTTTCACATCACTCTCTGTGGTACAGTTTTTATGATTTAAGAATTGAATGAAATGTGATAGTAAAAACACACATCATTAAAGTCAAGGAAAAATGAGGCGAGATGAGTTCACCGCTCCACGGACAAAAAGCGCCGAGGACAAGAAGACGCAAAGAACGCAGAGGAAACCAAAATTTAGGTGAAAAAGCGAAAGACAAAAAGAAAAAGACATTAGACACACCCGCCAAACTACCTGTTCGCTCAGATAAGCTATTCGGACAAGTCGGGTAAATTTATGATTTGTGATTTACGAATTACGATTTACGATTTAAAGAATTGAAAAATGTGATTAAGGCACTCGAAGTAATAACATGAATGTTCAATGTGTTTATTAAAAATCATGGCTATCAGAAACTGGCTAGCTCTCGCGTATAAGCAATTTCTTTTATTATAAATACATTAAGCTCCAAAGGCCGTGAGTGGGTATGCACTCTACGTAGGCATTTGAAAATTAGTTTTGAAGTTTATGCCATTCTTCTACCGTAATTATTCTGCCGTAATTATTCTGCCAATTTTTTGTTCAACTTGCCTGATTAATTTTCTTAATTGAGGAACTGAAAATTCTTCATTACTTGGAATTGTTTGTTTATGTGGGCCATAAAGCATAAATTCATGCCTCCCGCCTGTTTCAGGATTATTGAATCCTAAATTTTTCAGCTTTTTGATGAATAATCTTCTTTTACATGGATACCATTTACTCATTAACAATTTCTTGCTTGGTGTTCAAGTCTAAGTTTTCTATAACCGGAAGTTCATGGCCATGCCTTAGACCTATTACAATCCAACCCTCAAGAGTTGATTTTAATTCTCTTTGGCATTCATAAAGAGTTTTACCAAATGCTAATGTCCCAGGACATTCTGAAATTTCCCCACTATAAGTTCCATCCTCCAATTTATCATAAAAAGCTTTTTCCATTGCTTTCTCAATGTATTCTGAAATCATTTTGCCCTCTCAAAAACCCACATGAATTTAATCATAAGCTGATGCTTTTGTAACCTCACCGCAACGATTTGCATTTTTGCTCATTTAACGATTTATGTCAAGGGAAAAGAGGCTTTTCGATTGAAGGGTTGACGATTTAAGAAATTCTCTTTTTGGCAATTATTTTACAATTTCAAGAAACTTCCAAAGAACGAACTTTGAATATTTCATTTTTCGTTAACGGTTCAATTGCCGATTCAGATAGAGTAATAACGGCTATTGTATTTCCAAGTACATCGAATACTTCTAATGAATAACCATCTTCTCCATTTAAGACGGGATGATGATCTGCAATAGTTGCAACGTCACCTTTTTTAATCTTTTTCCAGAAATATCTTTTGTTAGAACGATTTCATTAAATAATTTATATGTCATATCAATAAATTCAAGATAGTTTTTTGTGCTTTAAGAATTGAATGAAAAACGGATAGTAAAACCACACAACATTAACGTCAAGGAAAAAGAGATTTAGGATTTCGGTTGCAAGGTACGAGTTGCAGATTACGGGTTAACAGAAAAACATGGTTTAGGGCATTTAAGAAATATAATCAGATTTACTATATATTTTTTTAGCTATTTTCAAAATAGGCAGTTGACCATACCGAAATCCAGTGTTTAATTTTACGGAATATACTACGTATAAAAAGGAGGAGATATGAACGCAAGTTTTAAACGTGATGAGATTATAAGTTCGACTGATGCAGCAAAAAATTTTGGAAGAGTGGTATCCGACCTTGCAAACCATAAGAAAGAAAAGACAGTAATAGTCAAGAACAATGAGATTACCGCTGTCATACTTTCCGTAGATGATTATGAGTATATGGCAGACATTGTTAATTTTGTTGAACACCTGGAAGTATTCGATATGGTTACCAGCAAAAAAAACAGAAGAGGAAAAAAAATACTCCTTGATGACCTTCTAAAGGAGGAAGGAATTGCGGTATAAGGTTATTCTAACTAAGGACGCAGCGAATAATTTCAGACGCCTTGTCGATTCTATCAAACGACTGGTAGCAAAACAATTAAAAAAACTTGAAAGTTCTCCTTTTCTTGGAGACCCATTGGGGAATGTAAGAGGCTTTAACCTGACCGGTTTTTATAAAATCTATGCAGCAAAGAAGTCGATAAGAATCGTATACAGAATCATAGAGGAAGATATCGTAGTGGAAATTGTTGGCATTGGAAAGAGAGCAGAATTCGAGGTCTATGCTGACATTGCAAGAAGACTTATGAAGAAGAAATAATCTCCTAAAACCTCACCTTCTTTCTCAGAAAACAATCAACCTGCTTCTAGATTTTTTACTGCAGAAACCAGGATTTTAATCTTCTTTCAAAATACTTTTGTTTTTAAGAAATGAATGAAAATAAATAGTAAAACCACACATCGTGAAAGTCAAGGAAAACGAGAGATAAGATTTACGATTTGGGATTTACACCCGCCAAAAAAACGCCGGGTAAAAGTTACGATTTAGGGAATGTGTAATTTCCTTTGGTCCCTTACAACAATCCTGAATCCTCCATTCCTCTTTTATCCTGTTGTCCTGTCTCATTAATTTTTTTGTCTATTTTTTTCTCCGTGAACTCTGTGGCTTAGTGTGATAAAACCTTGTTATGAATCTTATCCTCCTGTCTAAAAATGATTTTATAGAAGATACGGGACGGGTACGTATACAGGACCACCGCTCTGCACACATCCTCAAGGTAAATAAATCATCGGTTGGAGATGAATTGCGTGTTGGGTTGATAAATGGGAAACTTGGATGTGGCAGGATTACCCATGTTGAAGAAGGCAAGATTGAAATAGATGTGGTTCTGGACAGAGAACCACCTGCACCTCTCCAACTCACACTCATCTTTGCAATGGTGCGACCAAGAGTTTTCAAGCGTGTCCTCACACAGGTAACCGCTATGGGGATAAAGAAAATCGTAGTAGTTAACTCATTTCGTGTAGAGAAAAGTTTCTGGAAAAGTCCTGTGCTGGAAAAAGAGAGTTTGAACAAATATCTGATTAGGGGGCTTGAACAGGGACAGGACACTATTGTACCGGAGGTTCTGATTCGTCCTTTATTCAAACCTTTTGTGGAAGATGAATTGCCTGATATAGTAAAGAGCACCCATTCCTTTGTCGCCCACCCTTATACATCAGAACCGTGCCCATACAATATTGGCAGTCCGGTAACACTTGCAGTCGGCCCTGAGGGGGGATTCATCCCGTATGAAGTTAAAAAATTAATTGAGTGTGGATTCAGTGCCGTTCATCTGGGAGAAAGAACTCTGCATGTAGAGAGCGCCATCTCCGGCCTGATATCCAGATTGATGTAGCAGTAGGTTGGGCACTCGCCCGAATGACACAGTCGAGAAGGTTGCCCACCATTTTTTAACAATTACAGAAGATTTTAATCCGCGAAGGAAGCCAGGAATGCAGGAAAAAACTTACAAAATAAAGCCTTTAATTTTAAACTCTTCCTGTAACTCCTCCGTTCTCAAGAAGCATTATTCCTTTGACTGTTAATGATTTTGCTTTTCTCCTGTATTCCTGGCTTCCTTATAGTTGATTCTTTATTGGTACTAATACTAATTTCTTATAAGAATATCAGGTAATGAAAATAAAGAGCCAGGAGGCATAAACTTTTTCTTATTTTCAAAACCCTTACTTTGCTGTCAACTTCTCTTTCTGTTCTGGTAATTCCTGATTTCTTTGCTCAATTTTGTACTCTCTTCTTTGCTGAGTAATTCTTCTACCAGATCCATAGCTATTTTAGAAACGGAGTCACCGGATGTGCCCTTTATCTCTTTGATCTTCCAGTTATTATTTTCATTAACCAGAATAAAAGTACCTTGTTTCTTCTTTAAGGGTAAACTGCCGTTGTCATATAATGATCTGATTTCATTTTCGGAATGAGTGATCTTAACAATCTTTTCCATATCTGGAACTGTCGATTCAACATGAATAACCGTAGTCCCATCATTGGGTAGATCTATCTGCACAACCTGGTGTCTTGTTAAAGAGTGGGCCAGATGGATTGTTGAAACAAGTTTTTGAGGGGCAATACCGGTAACAAAGTTTAAAAACTCCAGCCATTCTCTGATCTCTTCATTGTCATCGGATACCAACGTATATGCAGTTTCATAATCATTTGAAATAACTGCTGTCAGATATCGATTTATCACCACCTCAGGGGTTTCCACCTGCAAACTGAAGACTTGTTTCGTCCCGAATTGCAATGACACCAGAACGAAAGAGACGAATAAAAACAGAGAAAACAAGCGTTTCATATTTTGAGTACCTCCTTTTTTCATCCCTTACAATCTCTTAATCCCGCCATTTACTTCAGGTTTGGACCTTTTTTCAGTTTAGATCTTCCACTCGTTCTTCTGACCTTCAAAGATCTCCATGTTGCTACAAATTCCGGATATCACGTCATCAAAAAATATTGCCTGTCCCGTTGACGTCCTTCCCCAGACATACACCTTATCATCATTCCAGACCGGATGTCCCTTTTCCCGCAGTTTATCATGCAGAGAATTTGAAACATGTATCCATTCACAAATCTCCTGCATTTCACCCCTCGCGTTCTCAATACCGGGTAAGCAGCTCTCCAGTTCCGCAATCCTTTCGTCCATATCCGCCTGGTTTACTTTGTTTGTCTCCTCGGATATCTCGCCATCTGCCAGTATCATTTCACTGAAATTCTCTTCCCCTTTTAATTCAGCAATTTTTTCCTTTACCTCTTTAACGATTCTCTCTCTTTCTGTTTCCAGGACGTCGTTCCTGGATGACTTTATCTTTTCATGGACTTTCAGGTCTTTGATTTCCGGAATATCAATTCGATATTTGTACAGATTTTCTATCTCACCGAATAACTCACAGTCCTTGTCTCCTTTTATCGACTCCATTAATGCGCCGGTACGCTCAAGGATCTCTCTCTCTGCGGAGCCATCCTTTCGACCGCTTTTAATAATATCTTCCATTAATGTAGTCATGGATCCCAGGATATCCCTCTCAATGGATACCTCTTTTTTTTCACACTTAATGATTCTTTCCATTAATGAACTGATATCCCCGAAGACCTCTCTGTCTACAAATTTCTCCTTAATGGTTTGATTCTTTTCTGAATTGTAATCTGTCTTACTCATTTACAGCCCCTTTCTGATTATTGGCCAGAAACTCCGCTTGTCCGTCCCTAAAACTTTTCCTATCTATTTTCCCTGTTTTCTGAGAAATGTCCACTTTTTTTCTTCACATTTCTTATTTGTTAGAAAGTAAACTCCCCATCCATTTAATCAATATTAGAGGCATGAATACACGCTAACCATAGTCTCAGAGTGGGACATCTTATCACTAAACAACGTGTATATGTTTCATATTAAAATACGGAAATGTAAACAATGATTGGTTTTTATAATTTGTTACTAATGTATATGACGATTTCTAAATGACTTAAAAGAACAGAAAATAATATATTACAAAAAGGAATAATAGTTGCTGCTCTTGCTAGACCAAAGATTATTTTTCATTCTATACAGAATTAAATTAAAAATGAATATTGACCAGAGAGACATAAAAAAAGGACCATTACCGGAAATTTTACCTGCATTTTTCCCCAATAGCATTTCATATCTAAGAGAACTTACTGAATACAGAATGTATGCTGAAACGTGGAATAATAATAGAAAACCGGCATGGCAAAAGAGAAAAGAGATTGGGCATGAAGGATATTTAGAAACATTGGCAATGGGACAAATGCTGAAAAGAAGAAAAGTTGATAAAGTAAGATTTGACTCTTTTATAACTGCGGATTCCGTTAATTACACCGTAAAAGCAGATGATAATAGCATTCACACAATAATAGGTGACATGCAAAGCAATGTCATTCTTAACAATACTATTAAAGAAAACAGCCCCTTATTAGAAATGCAAAATCAGTTTCCAAGTGGTTATTTTCGTCCTGAAAAGTATATACCGGAACGTCTTGAGATAAATTTGTGCAATTTGAACTTACAAAGGGATACGAATGAAAATAAATATTTTTTTGAAATACACACTCACACTCCTGAGACCTCAAATACCAGTCAAATGATGATTCTGTTTCAGACATTTGGAAATGATGCTCTTTCTATGAAACTTCCGCTTCTCTATAAAGCCAATCGTAAAGCTATCAGGTTCCTTTTTGAAGACCCGGTATATATAGAAAGAATCATGAATCCACTTAACACGATCTATAGATTATGTGTAGTCCGTCCGTTTGACGAAACGATAGTCATTGATTTTGCAGCAACACTTGAAGACTATGAGGAGGTCAGCCTCCTCGGAACCGTGATAAAGAAAACCGATTATGCTAGCAATAGAAAATGGCATGAAAAAGTTATATCCTATAGCTGAAACCAGCATACGGTGTTGCAGATGAGATGATGTCTCTGATTACAAGAATAGAGCAATGCTGCTGAAAACATATATTGCACGCTTTTCAGGATCTCACAAACTATGCGAAACAGAAGTCTTTTGACACCGATGCCTCAACGGAAACATAAAGACAGTAGCGCTGTTATCTGTATCATATACCCCTCTCCATCGTCCTCTAATGAAGTTAAAACCTATATATCCAACCTGAATCAAAAAAAACTTGCCTAATTCACCCCTGAGTCTATAATCGATCTATTCAAAATTTTCCCTTATTTTTTTAATCTTTCAGCAAATGTTTAAAATGAAAAAATATTTACTACTACCTGTCGTAATCATATCATTTGTACTTCTTTCTCCTCCTGTTATACAGGCAGAAGAAAATCCACAGATAATCCTGCGTTCGTCTCATAGAGATTTAATTGTTTATCAAATACAGATAATCTCGAACATTTTTATCGTTAATAAACATAATTATGGATTTTACGGACATAGTACGATCATTAATAGTTATGAAAACAAGTCTGAAAATGGAGATAATGTGGTGATAGACCATGCCACAGGATTGATCTGGCAACAATCCGGCTCTGACGAAGTATTGGATTTGCCTAAAGCAGAACAATGGGTAATAGATTTAAACGATAAAGGATTTGCGGGGTATTCCGACTGGAGACTGCCTACCGCGGAAGAAGCAATTTCACTGCTGGAACCAGGCAGGAATACGAGCAATCTATACATAGATCCTGTTTTTGATACAAAACAAACCGGTATCTGGACAGGTGACAAAAATACAAGAGACAGCTATCTGAAAGGTGCGTGGTGCGTGCGCTTCGATGGAGGTTATGGCGGTGGTAACGCATGCTGGGTATACAACAACGCCACCAACTATGTCCGCCTGGTCCGTTCAGTTAATACGATACAATAGGAGGTGCGCCCTGATTTTAGAAATCACAATCAGGGCGCCACATGAAAAGAAGATGCTTTATAATATATTGAGAAAACCGGTATCATTTTTTCAAGGCTTTTAATTGAACTGTGGATCAAACTCCGTAATCTCATCAAGATAAGACTCCACAAGATGGGAACAATCCAGGATACTGAGTATATCGAAAAGGTTTACTATCGCTTCTTCAAAATAAGGATCCTCTTTTAAAGACCTGGCAAAATAATCAACTGCCTTTTCTAAATTATTCATTTTATAGGCAACAACACCAACGTTATTATACGCCTCTTTATTTTTTGAGTCCTCTTCGATTACGGACAGGAAACAACTTTCAGCCTCTTCCAATTTACCCTCAGCAAAGAGAAACTTACCTTCTTCCAGTTTGTTTATCATCATGTAAAATCCTTTTTTAAACCTGTAGTCAACACTCGTTTTACCCAAACCTGAACTGAGCGATATTCATTATAGTAGCCGTAGCCTTAAACCTGCGTTTTTCATCATCTAAAAGAAATATATAACCATTTCATGTTAGCTACCTGTCCGTAACGGCGGGAAAGGAGGTTGATGAACGCACCGTCACGGACAGGCGAAATAAATTGTTAAATTTATACAGTAAAGATATTTCTTCACCTGCCGCAAAATAGAATGCAAAAAGTGTTCCTAATCAAGTGACATAAAAGAAAAAACTGGTTATTGAATGCCGTAAGGTGTTGCAGCTTAAAGGAATGCGTACTTTAGTCATGCAAAGAGATGTTAAAAGTAATGATTTGATTTTTGATGCACTTTCTCTGATTTGTATTATATTGATACAGTTTTTTGTACCCATCTCAAAAAACTTTTACTTTACCAAGCCAAACAAACCCTCCAACTTATGATACAGTTCAATAGCTCTATAGGGTAACGGGGAAATCTTTTTACCGGTCTCAACAGTCTCTTCAGCTCTGACAAGCATCTTTTTAATCTTCTTCCATACAACGAATACATCCTCTACCTTTTTCTTCCCTAGAGCGTCCTTTAACACTTTAACCTGCTGTCGGATTTCCTTTGGCACCATTTTATTGAAATCTTCCAGATCCTTGGTAATTTCATTTTTGTTGCTGATATAGTTGTCTATAATAGACCAATTTGACTCTGAATCCGAAGCTGAAGACGGTTTTCCTACCATTCCAACAAGATCAACTTGTCCTTTATTCACAAAGTTCATCTTTGCCTCTAAAAGCTGACTGAATACATTAGACGCTTCTATATCAGGTTCATAGATATCCAGATTTTGAATCCCGGCACACAGCGATTTATCCTCTTTAATTATTTCTAAAAGGTTGTTGTCAAGATCACGATTTTCATATTCTTGCACAATCATGCGCCCAATCTTCTCCAAGTCCCTGTTACAACTATCCTTCAAAGTGAAAAATATACCATTCATTTCCAACTCCATCCCAACAAGACCTAGCCCTGTCTTATGCATTTTGTTCATCTTTCCAATTATTCTGCATATCTTATACAGATCCGGTATGAGCAATCCTCCACTCAACAAAAGCTTAATAGTCGGTATCATTTTATACTTCTCTTCGAACTGACCATTTTCAAATTTTACCATACTCATTACCCGATCTCCTTCAGATGCAGAAGATGGGCAATTATAAGCATGTGTGCATTTGATTCCCTTAATATTCCATCCATCTATTTTATAGTGAAAAATATTTGCGCCGGAGATATCAGCTTTTGCGAGATCAGCATTCTCAAAGTCTGCAGATACAAGACATGAACCTTTGAGATTAGCATTTTCTAACGTTGAATTTTGAAGATTGGCATTTTTGAGATTAGCATTTTTGAGATTGGCACCTCCCATATTCGCATTCTTAAGATTGGCATTCTTAAGAATAGCATCGTGGAGTTTGGCATAGCTGAGATCGGCGCCGCTGAGATCAGCGCCACTTAGATTGGCATAGCCGAGAAAAGTACCACTGAGACGGACACCCCTAAGATTGGCATCGCGGAGATCGGCACAACTGAAATCGAGCTTACTCAGGTCTGCTCTTTCGAGACTCTGCCCTCTTTTGATTCTCTGTATTACTTTTTCCCGAGTGATATCTGACATTATTTAACCAGACAGTAATTTTCAGTCTTAAAGCCAACAATAAAGCTACCCAAACGGGTCGTTTTTTCGTTGCTTTTTTTCTGATTTGGTTATACAATTTTCTCTGTGGTGTGCGTGACTTTACATGAGTATTTACTATTCAATCTTTTTGATTTAATTTTATTTTATTAGCATTTTAGAAATTTTAACTTTTTTTGTTTATTCTTATTTTGTTAGTGTAATGAGATGTTAGTTTGAAAGAATAGTCGCGTACACCATTTTTTTCAAAATCCAACAAAAACTCATTATTCCTCGACTGTTACGTTAATATCCCCTCTTTAATCTATTAACCCACTCCAATTTTTTTATCTGGATTTATCTGCGTTCTTAGTAGTTCTCTTCTTAATGTTTCTTTCTATCTGCTCCAGCGATCGACCTGAGAGGACCTGCCTCATGGCCCAGAAACGAGGACTCTGAAATTTATTGGTTTGGGCTTTTTCGACTAATGATTGGAATAGCCTGGTCTTCTTATCCTTTTCTTTCTCATTGAGTGTATCTAAATACACCGTTAATTTTTTGGGAAACTCTTCCATGGTCTATTGTTGAATTTGGTTTGCAATATAAAATATTCTTTTGCCACAAACCTGCCTGAACTGACAGGTCGGGCGGGGCAGTGGAAAGGGGAAAAAAGAAATTCAGTCTTTTTAAATCCTAAATCTAAAATTGAATTCGTAAATCACTGTCTATTTCGTCTTCTTTCCCGGCTTTTCCAGAGCAAAGGCTTTCACGTCATCTCCAGTCAAGCCTTCATTCTCCACGTAGAAATCTTCTTGAAACATCCACCAGGTCCTGCCTTTTTCCTGATCTGTCATAATTTTTACCGGATCAAAACTTTGTATTTTAAGTAAAGAGTTGTATTTTGCTTTTGACAGCTTAGCCTGGCTTATCTTCTTGTTGACACTGAACTGATATTTTGTAGAGAAAGTACCGCTCTCTACAAAATTACCCTTTTTCTCTTTTCTTATCATGACGGTACGATTGTAAAAGTAATAGTTAAATTAGCAACGAAAAAAAGAGAATATAGATACCGGTGTTAACAGATACTTACCCGACGGTATCATTCCGGCGGGAAGGATTGGGACACCTTAACGTTACCTGGCCATATACAATTGCTGCATTGCCTTGTAATCTTTGTTCCAGTTCGCCTTGAAAAATACGACATTTAACAAAACGGGGTCACCATGCATTTATAGATGCAGCCTTTCAATACAGCATATTCAATTGAATGAATATCTTTCCGGTTTTATTTGTAAATTTATGAATACTATTCCCCAGTGTCTTTTTATCATCAACAACTGATTTTTCAATGAGTTGGAAACCGTAACTCTCATTTGGATTATGTCTCAAGTTATTATATTCGTCTTGTGTAATATTTACTTTATAGATTGAATGCTTTTCATGGTTTACCAGGATTTCCTTTGGCTGTAGATCTAATGGCTTAACCTTATTGGCCAATATCTCGCTCAGGTCTTCCTCCTGTAGTTCCCTCATCAAACCTTGAAAGGGTGTCTCCGAATGTTCAAGACGGCCACCAAGCAATTCGAGAAGATGATCGTCAGAAGATTCGGGCTTTCTTTTTTCTGAAAAGAGACAATATTTTCTTACCTCCACAAATATTTTTGATATTTCATCTGTCATTTCTGAATAGAAAAATTTATAAAGTTTATGGGGCCAAATGTTTATCATATTTAAGAATCCAGTCTACTAAAGCTGCACCTCCAAGATCGCGTTGAGCTTTTTCACTCTCAATCCATTTGTGATCAAGCATATCCTGGACCTTCGAAACGATTTCCGGCCTATGTTGTTGTATATCCTTAAATACGTTTTCGGAAAATTCCAGCTCTACTTTAACTTCATTTGGACACTCAAGCATCATAATGATAAATAAAGACTCATATCTTGCTTGTTCTACCAACCTCATAATATCCGGTCCAATTTTACATGCCTCTATAATGTAACTGGGATCGTATTTGTCTTTTGCCAAGTGTAGCGTATCTTTTATACGTCTGAAAATTATCATTCAATGTACCTGTTTTATTAATTGAGGGTTATCGTTTTCCGGATTATTAACTTCACTTGAGACGACATGGGAAATCATATCATCGTCCGGATACGACCTTAAAAGCCTCACGATAGAATCAGGGTCCTGTGTTTTCGTATTAAGCCACTGGTCTTCAAGTTCCTCATGTAATATTACCGGCATTCTACTATGTATTGGTTTGAGAGTATTGTTCGGTTGTGTCGTTATTATAGTAAAAGTCTTAAGATTGTTTCCGTCACTGTCTGTCCAGATATCATAAAGTCCTGCCAGGCAGAAGGTTTTACTGTTCTTCAGTCCTATATAATATGGTACCTTTCTCTTATCAACTGTTTTCCATTCATAAAATCCGGAACATGGAACTAAACATCGATTTGTTTTAAGTATATGTTTAAATGATGGTTTTATAGCAACCGTCTCTACCCTCGCATTGATCATTCTGTTTCCCATCTTTGGATCTTTTGACCAGGATGGAACTAATCCCCACTTCATCATCTCAAGTATGTTTTCCTGATTTGCATTCCGGCTGATAATATAAACATAATGTGAGGGTGAAATGTTATAACGGGGTTTTATATTCCCCATGAAGTCTTCTGATCCTTGAATTCTGAACCGTGGAAAAATAGTATCTATATTTTCTAATACAAATCTACCGCACATAATTTATCGTAGAAGTAACAAAAACAGAATTTACCGCAGAAGCAAAGAAAAGAAAACAGGAAAATCGACCAGCCATTTTTTGGAGCATAGTGACCGCCTGTCCGCCTGTCTGATGGGCGGGTGTCACTGCTTCAAAACGCATCATCGCGGATGATGCACTCCATATCACAGACAAAGAAGAATCCTATAATGATTTGTATTCTTCCAGTAGTTTTCTGAATTTATTAACGGTCACTTTGTATACCTCTTTTCCCGTAAGGTCAACCCCGGCATCTTTGAGTATTTCAAGTGGTTCTTTGTGTGAACCTGCTCCCAAAAATTTCAGATAATCTTTAACCGCTCCCTCAACACCTGAGCTTACACGCTCAGCCAGGGCTATTGCGGCAGACAGGCTCGTAGCATATTTGTAGACATAAAAAGCGTTGTAGAAATGGGGAATTCGTGCCCACTCGCAATGTAACTGATCATCGATAACCATTCCGTTGCCCAGATAGGCTTCAAGGTTCTTTCTGTAGACATCAGTGATACTTTTCGCGATCAGTACCTGACCTGACTCAGCCATCTCATGAATCTCTTTTTCAAAACTCGCAAACATGGTCTGTCGGAAGAAGGTTGCCTCAATTCGTTTCATGTTATGATAGAGAAAGAATTTTTTTTCTTCACGGGAAACGGCAATCTTTGACATATGGTCGAACAATAGCGCCTCATTAAATGTTGAGGCTATCTCTGCCAGAAAGATTGGATTCTGGTAATAGATAAACGGTTGAGTGGCAATAGAGTAATCACGATGAAGACAATGACCGAATTCGTGCGCGAATGTTGAAACATCAGAAAATTTTCCCGTGTGATTCAGGAAAACTAATCCACGACTTACATAACTCCCCCAGGAGAATGCTCCCGATCTCTTACCAACCGATTCAAATACATCAATTACCCGTGCATTAACCGTAGCATCATACTTCTCTATATATTCCGAGCCGAGGGGTTTAAGTGCCCTGCGAACCAGGTCAATTGTCCCTTCATAAGAATATTCCTTATCAACATCAGCAACCAGCGGAATATAATTATCATAGAAGTGTAGTTCCTCAACTCCCAGCGCTTCCCGTTTCAATGCATTGAAATCACTGATCACATCAATATTCTCTTTCACTACCTCAACCAGATTAGTGAATACGGTAGTTGGAAGGTAATCGGGGAACAGGGCACTTTCCAACATCGACTTGTAGTTACGGACCTTAGTAAGTTTTATGTTTGAAAGTACGGTTGCGGCATACGTATTTGCCAGTACGTCTATATTCTGGAGAAAAGGTTTGTAATAGTATTCAAATGCCTTTTGCCGGAGTTCCCGGTCAGGTGATTCTAATATTTGAGCGTACTTCGCATGAGAAAGATGGATATTTTCTCCCTCATATTCAAATACCTCAAATGAAATATTGTTATCATTAAAGGCCGAAAAAATATCATCAGGCTTTCCCAGGGCTATTCCCAGTTCCGCCAATACGGTTTCTGACTCTTCAGAAAGAATATGGGGGTTGTATCTGGAATAGCCATCCAGAAAGAATCGAGACTCTGACAGCTGAGAATTTTCGTGAATTAATTTATCGATATCTTCTACTGATAAAGAGGACAACTCTTTTTTTATGAAAACGGTTTCTGCAGAGATCTTTGAAACAAGCAGTTCAATACGGCCTTTCATCTCTTCATATGTTGTATTGCGGGTATCTTCAAAAAAACGTACATTCGCGTATACATATAAATTTTCTTTAACGACAGAAAAATCAATATATGTCTGCATGAACTGATCGAGTCTATGGGAATCATCCAGGGTGCCTTTAAACTCCAGAAGTTGAGAAAGTTCTTTTTCCACCTTCCGATAGTCCTCTTCCCAACACTCATCCGATTTATACAAAACAGACAAGTCCCACTTGTATTTATCTTCTATTTCATCTCTCGTTTTATTTTCGCTCATATTGTTATCAAATTAATGGTTATTATAGGGCACGAGGCATCGTGCCCCTACATATTATCAATGCCTGTTAAAATCCCGGAAGGGTTCCCAGATATTCCCAACCGGTACATTTCCAATTTTTTGCTTCAAACGTTTTCGTGGCACATTCCTGAAAGATAACATGCCCGGCTTCTTTGAAAAAACCTTTTCCGTCACCACGAGGGCTAAAGAGAATCCTGACCCTTGCTTTTCGAAAAGTATTACCGATAATACTGGCAGTATACTGAGGATATTCTATAGATGCCACCGCATTATCAGGTTCTACATCACCGTCCTCATTCACAAAAGCACCTGCATTAGCGTAATAGTAACTCCACTTACTATTCTTCCCAATATGACGCAGATGAAGCCGGAATGTCTGCTTGTCCCTGTCAACATCTCCGACATAAAGTTCTCCCCCATCAATGGGGGAAAGGGTCGCAGCCAACTTGAACGTAGGATCAGGCTCGTTCAATCCACTTGCAAAGGACTGTAATGATAGAATTAACCCCACAATAAAAACGGCACAAATCATTGATAATTTTTTAACAATCACATGTCACTCCTTGTATGTAATATGAAAACATTTAACTGCATAGTGCAGTACTCTAATATTTATTTAACAGACGGAAATGAGTATATTGTATCACCAGACCTGCGTTTCTCACGCTGATCTTCTGGTCCCAGAAAGCAAATAAACTCTCTTAGCAGTTCCTCGTCAAAACAACCATGCATTTTATCTTTCATTTCTGACAGTGCTGCAAAAGGCCTCATTGCTTCCGCGTACGATCTTTTGGACGTCATCGCATCATACGTATCAATTATTCTGGCTATCCGTGCAAACAAATGAATGCTATTGCCTCCAATTCCATAAGGATATCCAGTTCCATCATAGTTTTCATGATGCTGTAAAACAATTTTTAGAGATAAGGAATTAACGTTACCCCTGTATTCCAGCATTTTAAAACCTTCTTTAGGGTGTTTTTTCATTACCTTAAACTCTTCTCCGGTGAGGTTACCAGGTTTGTTTATGACATTTACAGGGATAGCCAACTTACCTATATCATGCAATAACATACCCGATCCAATACGGGTCAGTTCATCCTCATTAAAGGAAAGATGTTTGCCGAAGAGCAATCCAAGCACCGACGTATTAACAGAATGTGTATATATCTGGTAATCATGGGAACTCACACCAAGCAAGCCGGATAATGCGTTATTGTCTTGAATAATGTGGCCGACTGTATTAGTTGCCCATTCAGAAATCCGTTCTATATTCTTACCTGATTTCGGATTCTCCAAAAGATCAGCTACCACTTTTGTTGCAACCTGATAAACGATACCTGATTTTTGTCTAGTACTTCTATTTTCGTCATTAATAATTTTTTTAAGATTTTTTTCCTGATACTCGATGTATTTGTCGACATCTTCTGTTGAGATACAAAGCCGGTCTGCATGTTTACTTAGTAATTCTTCTCTTCTCTCTGGACTTAAATCTTCACCGCCACGACAATATAATACATAGTTTGAAGATCCACCGGCATCGGCTCTCAGAAAGAGATCAAAATCTACCTCTGTGTCTTCTAATAAAGCATTCCCTGATATAGATGTATATTCACTCATTGACAAAGTTTAGGTATTAGTAGTTTTGCGTCACAGAGTCACCTCTGTTTTGCTCTTTTCATTCGATCCTTCAGTATTTAATAACTTATTTATAATTTTTATAAACCGTTTATATTGAAAGGCCCTATCTATACAGCTTCTATATCGGTATATTCTTTCAACGCTTTAATTAATTTCCGTACGGCAATTTCCATGCGTAATAATCGCCGTAGTTTATGGCTGAAGAAACGCAGTAGAAATCCTTGCATTAGGGAGAAACTATATGACACAATCCAGAGTTCACAAACTATTATATAACAAAGAATTATACCACAACATCTTAATACAAAAAGGGGGAAATTTGCGATACCCAACTGAGGTTAATATTTATCAAAGTAATAGTAAAATGTCAAAGAAGCTGAAGGAAATAGCAGAAGATTTTAAGACACCCGGAGAATCACCTGCCGGCACAAATAGAATAATAGTGGAGTAGATGATAATAATAGCAATATTAAGGCAACTTACCTCAACGGCAGGGTATAAAGCGTACCATGGTTTTTTTGTCCCTGATGACTTCTCCAAGAAGATCAATAGTGCGATCAATTTCTTCCATCGTATTACCCAGTCCCAACGAGAAACGCAGAGCGCAATGTGCCTCTTCTTCTGAAAGCCCCATTGCCAGCAAGGCATGTGAAGGTTTAGGTGAACCGGCCCTGCATGCCGACCCGGAAGAGAGAGAAACGCCTTTCTGATCCAGGGCGAGGACCACTGACTCCCCGCGTATCCCGGGCAATGTCATATTTAGTGTGTTTGGTAACAGTGCCTCCGGGTCTCCATTCAGCGTTGCATCTGCCATTAACTCACGTATACCTTTTTCCAGCTTGTCACGCATTCTTTTAATCCTGTCCATTTCGTGGATTCGCTGGACAGCCAATTCTGCAGCCTTACCCAGCCCGACAATCCCTAATACATTTTCCGTTCCCGCGCGCATTCCGTTCTCCTGCTTTCCACCACTTACCAGGGGTTCCAGAACAACTCCTTTGCGAATATACAAAGCACCAACACCTTTCGGGCCGTATAGTTTATGCCCTGACATGGTGAGTAAGTCCACACCGAGGGCTTCTACGTCTATCGAAATCTTGCCAATCGCCTGCACACAATCAGAATGGAAGAGAACGTTCCGTTCTTTCGCTATCCTGACCAGATCTACTATCGGATTAATTGAACCGGTCTCGTTATTGGCCATCATCACACTTACCAAACATGTTTTTTCAGTAATCGCAGATTTCAACTCTTCCGGATTAAGTTTCTTCGTTTTATCAATCTCCAGGTATGTTACTGCAAACCCATGCCTCTCAAGCCACCTACATGTATCGATGACAGAAGGGTGTTCTATGGAAGTTGTAATAATATGATTCTTTGAATTCCAGTTTGCAAAAGCCACACCCTTTATAGCGAGATTATTAGCCTCTGATCCACTACCGGTAAAGGTTATGCGCCGTGCTGTACAGTTAAGCAACTGGGCAACACTCCTGCGTGCCGCCTCAACTGCAAACCGTGCATCCTTTCCCTCAGTATAGATGCTGGATGGGTTTCCATGACCACTTTCAGCAAACCGGAGCATAATTTGCTTAACTTCCGGATCAAGGGGAGTGGTCGCATTGTGATCAAGATAAATTCGCTTCTCAACATGCTGAGACCCTGAGCCTGTATCTATCATCCCGGCAGTATCACGGTATTCACCTGAATCTACCGAAAGCATTTTTTCTCTCTCTGTTACTTTTACCACTTCACACAAGAGTGTTTTATATACAGGAAAACCTGAGATAGGATCATAACGCTGGAGATCAGTCAATTCATTTATATTACAATTCTGCCATTTCTCCGGCCCAACAGGCCCACCTCCACCCATATTAGCATCAATGGCACCCTTAACAATATCATCGGTAACCAATGCGCACATGGTAACTTTACCACGCTTTGTTATGATATCAACGAGGTCTCCACTTTTTATACCACGAGTTTCTGCATCCAGAGTGTTAAGCGTAACCGTCGGCTCAGGCCTCTCTTTCGAAAGCCCGGGGATACCATGATGCTGTGTACGGAAATCCGTAGTTACGCGTGATCCTGAATTGAATATCAGGGGAAATTTCTCTGCAAGATCAGGCTGTGACAGTGGACCTTCACCAGGTTCTGTATAGACGGGTAACGGATCATAACCATGCTCTTCAAGTATAGTAGAGGCTATTTCAAACTTTCCTGTTGGAGTATCGAAGCCAGGTTTACCGTCAGCACGCAGTAGTCCCTTTTCCCATTTCTTATACTGTGTTAAAACCGTTGGTATCTGCACTGTTCCGTTTGCATGCCGAACATCTTCAAGAGTGAAGCCGGAGCCCTTCAATACATGTCGGAGGAGTTCTTCTTCATTTGTAGGGTAAAGATGTCCATATCCAAGACGTTCAGCAAGTTCTGTCAAAATAAAGAAATCATTACGGGCTTCACCTACAGGTTCTGCAATCTTTTCCCTGATTCGAAAGATCGGGCCATAAGTCATGTATGATTCAATTTCATACATAGTAGTTGCGGGAAGAACTATATCTGCATATGCAGCATCTGCCGTTAACTGGCGATCGATACACACGAGAAAATCAAGTTTGTTCAATGTTTTACGCCAGATAGCAGGTTGAGGCCAGGAGGTAACGATTGATCCGCCAAGAATGATGAGAGAACGA